>DASVWD010000072.1 GCA_036389795.1 Longimicrobium sp. | reverse complement strand
TTTGGGCGTGTCCCTCCGCTGCGCTCCGGGCCGGGCTGCGCGCGCGGTAGGGCACGATACGACCGTGCCCAACCGCGCCGGGCCACCGCCGCGACGATACCCCGTGTCGCGGCGGCGTCCCGGCCCTCCGGGCGCGCATCCCTCACGCGGGTCTGTCGTCGCGGTTGAAGCCTCGCGGGGTTTGCGAGGCTTTCTGCGGTTGTTGCCGCGGCTTCAGCCGCCCCTCTCCCCGCACCAAACCCCGCTCTCAGGCGGCGGGTGAGGGCCCCGGCGGCCGCGCCAGCGCCTGCGGGAACGCGCGAGATCTTTCCGCGAGAACGAAGTTCCTACCGCGGCGGGTTCCGCTCCCAGGAGCCGTACATCGGGTTGGGCAGCACCACGTAGGCGCGCCCGAACTCCGCGAACGCCTCGTCGCCGCGCTCGCGGACGGCCTGGGTGAGCGCGGGGAAGTCCTGGATGTTGTCGCCCACCCACATCAGCACCCGGAGCGGCGGCAGCCCCGTCCCCGCGCCCGACTGGACCGCCTGGAAGCGCGGGTTCTTATCGCTGGGCCCGCCCTCCGGCCGGCACAGCACCACGTCGAACGCGATCCCCACCCGGCGCAGGTTGTCGCGCGTGTCGTCGCAGATCGCCTCGTAGCGGTTGGTCACGATCGCCACCCGCCCGCCCAGCTGCCGCACCAGCCCCACGAACTCCGCCGCCCCGGGGAGCGCGGCGGCCGCCTCCTCGCGCGCCCAAGCCTGCCAGCTCTCCTCCGTGTAGCCGAGCCCCTGCGCGGCGCGGCGGCGCTGGTACTCCGAGTTGTCGATCACCGTCTCGTCCGCGTCCAGGATCACCCCCCACGTCCCCGCCGCCGCGCCCGCCGCCAGCGCGCGCAGCCGCTCGCCCGCCCAGCGGTAGGTCTGCAGGAACGCCGCGCGGTGCTCGGCCGAGGCGCGCGTCCAGTGGATCGCGAGCGGCGGCGCCTCCGCCGCGGCGGCCGGCGCCGGGGCCGGAGCGGGCGCGGGAGCCGGGGCCGGCGCCGCCGCGGGCGCGCACGCCGCCAGCGCGGCGAGGGAAGCGACGAAGAACGTGGTTCGCATTGCAATCTCCCGGAGGGCGCGTACGTTGTCGTCTGCGCCGCCGGACCGCAGACCGCGCGCCGCCGCGACCGGGCCCCTGGCGGAGCGGCCGCGCGCGGCGATCTTCACCGGCCGCGGCACGCGGCCCGCGGACCCGGTCCGGCGCCTGGAAGCACGCACCCTGCCCGGTGCCCGTCACCCACTCCGGAGGACTCCGACCGTATGAGAGCCAGCCACCTCCTCCCGGGCCTCGCCCTCCTGGCCGCCGCGGCGTGCACCGCCTCCGTCGCCACCCGCTCCGCCGGCGGCCCCGCGGGCGCGATCGACGGCGCCGAGTCGCTCGTCCGCGCCATGCACGGCCGGTACGGCGCGAGCTGGTACCGCACGCTCACCTTCTCGCAGCAGACCGCGCGCGTCCCCCCCGGCGGCGGCCAGCCGATCGTGGAGACCTGGCTGGAGTACGGGGCCATGCCCGGGCGGCTGCGCATCGAGATGGGCCCCGCCGAGCAGCAGCGCGGCGCCATCTACGCCAACGACAGCCTCTACGTGGTCCAGAACGGCGCCGTCGTCGCCCGCCGCGCCGACCGCAACGAGCTGATGACGCTGGGCTTCGACGTCTACACCCAGCCCCCCGAGGTCACCCTCCGGCAGCTGCGCGAGGAGGGCTTCGGGCTCGACGCGTTCCACCGCGACACCTGGCAGGACCGGCCCGTCTACGTGGTGGGCGCGGCGGCGGGCGACCTGCGCTCCAAGCAGTTCTGGGTCGACGCCGAGCGGCTGGTGTTCGTGCGCATGCTGGACCCCAACCCGCGCGACACCACGCAGGTGCAGGACGTGCGCTTCAACAACTACCGCCCGCTCGCCGGCGGCTGGATCGCCCCCGAGGTGGAGATCGTCCTGAACGGGCAGCGCGTCTTCCACGAGGTGTACTCCGACATCCGCGCCAACGTCCCGCTCGACCCGTCGCTCTTCGACCCCGCGCGCTGGACCCAGGCCGTCCATCCGCCCGCGCGGTGAGTCCGGCGGCGCCCCGCCCACGTTCCGCCGGCCGGCGGAACGTGACGGGGCGCCCTCCCGGGCGTCAATCCGTCTCCGGCGCCTGACGAGAGGCTTCCTCCCGGCGGCCGCAGCCGCCACCTTGGAGCGTCGGGCTCGATCCCCGTCCACCCCTCCCACTTTCCACGCCGATGCGCGACGTCGCCTACGTTCTCGTCTTCGACGGCTTCGCCGACTGGGAGCCCGCGCTCGCCACGGCCGAGCTCAACAAGAGCGGCCGCTTCACCGTGCGCACCGTCGGCTTCACGCCGGGGCCTGCCGTCTCCATGGGCGGGCTGCGCGTGACGCCGGACCTGCCGCTCTCGCAGGTGGAGCCGGAGCGCGCCGCCGTCTTCATCCTTCCCGGCGGCGACATGTGGGAGGCGGGCCCGCGCGAGGAGCTGTGGCCGATGCTGCGCGGGCTGGAGCGCGACGAGGTGCCGGTGGCGGCCATCTGCGCGGCCACGGTGGAGGTGGTGCGCGCGGGGCTGCACCGCGGGCGGCGGCACACCAGCAACGGGCTGGAGTACCTGCGCTCCTTCGTGCCCGCCTACGACGGCGAGGCAGACTACGTCCCCGACCTGTCGGCTTGCGACCGCGGCCTGATCACCGCCAGCGGCGCCGCCCCCGTCGAGTTCGCCCGCGACATCCTGGGCACGCTCGACGTCTACGACGCGTCGGACCTCAAGGCCTGGTTCGAGCTGTTCAAGTACGGCGTGCTCCCGGTGGGGATCGGCTGAGGAACCGTCCCGGGTCTCCACGCGAACGGACAAAAAAGATGCGCCACGGCACGCAGGTGACCGTGGCGCATCGACTTGCGAGGCGTTCGCCCCTCGCGGCTCCTCAGAGCGGCTCCGGGACGGGGATGTGCTCGCAGCACTCGCCCGGGTTGGCCGGGCCGGTGCAGATGCACGTGCGGAAGCAGGTGAACCCGAAGCAGGTGCCTTCCAGCGGGTCGCAGGTGTTGGCGTTGGGGTTGGTGGGCTGGTACGCCTGGACCGTGCCCCGCGACTTCTCGTCCTTCGGCGCCGGATCGAACGTCTCCACCGCCAGCTTTTCGGGATCGAGCTTCAGCTTGCGCATCGCCACCTCCTCGCACGGGTGAGAGACGCGCGCGCCCCAGGGTCCATGCCGGGCGCGCGGCAGGCCGGAATCGCCGCGCTCCGGGCGCCACGTCGTAGACAGACTCCGGTGCACGCTGCGGGGTTTCTTCTCGCCGCGGCGCCGCAGGACGCAGTCGCATACACCGTCCACATTACGCCGCCGCGCGGAGCACAGGCGGGTTTTTTGCATCACCCGCAATCCGCTGTTTTCCCTCCCTCTCCCCTGCACCGACAGGAGGACCCCATGAGGAGACCCGCCATTCTTTTCTTCGCCGCACTCACGCTGGGGCTCGCCGGATGGGCCGGCGCCGACGCGGCTACCCGGTCGCACGGCGACGGAGGCGCCGTGATGCCGAGGCGGGAGGTCCGGACCGGAGTCGTGGTGGTGCAGCGCTCCGCCGCCAGCGCCGACGTGGTGGTGGTGGTGGACGGCGGGACGAAGGGCGAGGCCGCGGACGGGATCGCCGACCGCGTCTTCGTCCTCCAGCGCGACGGGGCGCCCTCGGGAGACGCCGTGCTCCGCTACGCCGGGGCGCGCGTCCTCTACGACGAGGGGCACATCCTCGTCGCGCCGGCGGACGGCGGCTCGGCGGTGGGGCTCTCCCTCGTGGGTCGCGAGGCGCTCTCCCCGGCCGCGGCGTCGTTCCTGGGCGCGACGCCGGTCGGCGACAGCTGGACGGGGCGCGGGCTCGCGCTGCGGAGGGGCGAGGTGCGCGTCGGCGCGGCGGGACTCTCCGCGGCCACGCTGGAGCGGGTCCTGGCGAGCTGCGGGACGCGCACGGCCAGCGACGGCGCGGCGAAGGCGGCCGGGTCGCCGCCCGGGTGCCCTGGCGGCGGGAGCACCGACTGCAGCAACTCCACCTGCCAGATCCTCTGCATTCCGGGCTACCACGCGTGCTGCGACTGCAGCCGCGACCCGAACAACTGCAGGTGCAGCTGCGTCCGGGACTGACGCGCCACCGACGGCAGAAGGAAGGGCCCCCGCGGTGCGCCGCGGGGGCCCTTCTTATGGCGTCAGAGAGGTCTCTCGCCGGGTTCGGCGCGAGGCCTATCTCCCCGGGAGCGGGAACACCGGCAGGCTCTCGTGCCCCTCGCGGTCCACCGCCGCCACGCCGAAGAAGTAGTTGTCGATGACGATGTTCTCCAGCACCGCCTCCGTCACGTTCCCCACCCAGCGCGACCACTGCCACTGCGCCGACGTCGGCTCGCGCCAGTAGACGCGGTAGCCGGCCAGGTCCGGCGCGGAGACCGGCTTCCACCGCAGCGTGGTGCTGGGAGAGACGCCCCCCGCCACCGTCACGCTGTCGGGCGCGGGCGGCGCCCAGGCCAGCGAGGCCAGTGCCGCCGCGTTCAGCGCCGTCATCCTGGCCACGTAGCCGAAGTCCACCTCGTCGGGCACGTCGCCGTAGCGGATCCCGTTCTCGACCCGCAGGTTCTGGTGCTGGCGCGTGTAGTCCTCCCACGTCTCGGTGAGGCGCACGGCCGGGAAGCCCAGGTTGAAGAACGGCGTGTGGTCGCCCCCGCGGCCGAAGCGGTCCAGCCGGTAGATCGGCAGCACGTCGAAGTTGGGGACGTAGCGGTCGGCGACGCGGTCCACGTAGCGCATGAGCTGCCGAGAGGGCGTGTCGAGCTCGCCGCCGGTGGTCAGGATGCGCCGCAGCTCGGCCTGCGTGGCCGTCGGCGGGATGCCGGGGCCGAAGACGCGCGCCGTGCGGTTGTCGGTCACCCCGTTCTGCCCGCGCGTGTTGCCGATGATGTCGTTGTTGAGCACGCCCGCGATGTTCCACCCGTTGTCCTTCGCGAAGCGCGCCAGGATCTCGCCCCCGTTCAGCCCCTGCTCCTCGCCCGCCAGCGGCGCGTAGACGATCGACGCGTCGAAGCGGTAGCGCGAGAGCACCCGCGCCGCCTCGAGCGCCGCCGCCACCCCCGAGGCGTCGTCGTTGGCGCCGGGCGCGTCGCTGGTGGCGTCCATCACGTCGGTCACCCGCGAGTCGTAGTGCGCGGTGATCAGCACGTAGCGGTTGGGGTCCGTCCGGCCGCGCTGGATCGCCACCACGTCCACCACCCGCGTGTCGGTGGGGATGCGCGTGTTCGGCCGCCCCGGGATGATCGAGTCGACGTAGCGCACCTCCAGGCAGTCGCCGCACGCCCGCGAGATGCGCTGGAACTCGTCGAAGAGCCACCGCCGCGCCGCCCCGATCCCGCGCGTGCGGCTCACGGTGTCGGAGAGCGTGTGCCGCGTGCCGAACCCCGCCAGCCGCCGGATGTCGGCCTCCACCCGCGCCGCCGAGGGCGCCCCGGCGATCTCGCGGATGCGCGGGTCCTCGCCCGAGACGGCCTCGCCCTGCGCGGGCGCCTGGGCCGCGGGCCGCACGGCGGGCGCGGCGGGCTGGGGACGGTCCTGCGCGGCCGCCGGCGCGACGAAGGCGGCGAGCGCGAGGGGGACGGCGGCGAAGAGCGGGCGGATCTGCATCACTTCGGGTCTCCGGAAACGGCGTGCGTGACGGATTCAGGGCTCCGGCGGTGGATCTCCTCCGCGGCTGGCGGCGAGGCGGGCGAGCAGGTCGGCCAGCTCGGCCTGCACCAGCGACTCCAGCCGCAGGTCGTGCTCGCCGAACTGCAGCGCGGCGGTGATCCGGTTCGGGACCACGACACAGTACAGGCCCGCGCGCCGGGCGGCCAGCGCCCCGTTGGGCGAGTCTTCGAACGCCACCGCGCGGTGCGGCTCCACGCCCAGGCAGCGCAGCACGCTCAGGTACAGGTCGGGCTCGGGCTTGGCGTGCTCCACGTCGTCGCTGGTGCGGATGCAGTGGAAGTAGTGCAGCAGCCCCAGCCGCCGCAGCTGCCCCTCCACCCACTCGCGCGACGAGCTGGAGGCGAGCCCCACCCTGAGCCCCAGCGAGCGCGCCGCCCGGAGCGCCTCCTCCACCCCCGGGATCGGCCCCTCGGCGGAGATGCGCTCGAAGTAGCGCCGCCGGCGCAGCTCGTCCAGAGCCTCGCGGTCCACGGCCCTGCCGATCTGCTCCTCCAGGTGCGCGTACGGGTCGAACCACCCCGGCGCGCGGCCGACGCAGTCCGACCACACCTCCAGCGTCAGCTCGCCGCCGTGCTCGGCCAGCAGCTCGCGCACGGTCTCGAACTCGTGCGTCTCGCTGTCGAAGATCAGCCCGTCGAAGTCGAAGACCACCGCGTCGATCACTGCAGCCCCAAGTGCGTGAGTGCGGGAGTGCGAGAGTGGGTCCGGCGCCGCGGCAACTTACGTGCGACGCCGCCAGCCGTCAGCCCCGGGCCCGGGCGATCCGGTTGTGCGTGGGTGTTCGCTGTCATTCTGAGGCCCCGATCACACGGGACCAGCCTCCGAACGGATGATCGCAGGGCCGAAGAATCTTCTCCCCTCGCCAGGTGGATCGGGCGCGGCAGCGGCACGGATGCCGGCCGGGCACGATCTCTTGCTCGCCCGCCGTTCGACCGGATCCGGGTGATGCGGTAGGCGGCCCGGCGCTTGCACCCGGGCCGGGCTCCCTCGCCGGCTCCCGACGTTCCCCGGAAGAGAGATGCCGGACCCGGACCTGTACGACGTGATCGTGGTCGGCGGCGGCCCCGCGGGGCTGGCGGCCGCGCTCTGGCTGGCCCGCTACCGCCGGCGCGTGCGCCTGTTCGACGCGCAGGACCCGCGCAACAAGGAGACCTGGGCCGTCCACGGCTACTTCGGCATCTCCGACCCCAACCCGTGGGACCTGCGCGCCGTCGGGCGCGAGCAGGCCGAGGCGGCCGGCGCGGAGATCACCGACGCGGTGGTGAAGACGGTCACGGGGGAGAAGGACGACTTCCGGGTGGAGCTGGCCGACGGGGCCACGCACCGCGCCCGGCGCCTCCTCTTCGCCACGGGTCTCAAGGACATCAAGCCCGAGATCCCCGGCTTCGACGACTTCTACGGCACCAGCATCTGGCACTGTCCGGAGTGCGACGGGCCGAGCGTGACGGGGTGCAAGGTGGGGGTGATCGGGTGGGGGAAGGGGATCGCGAAGTACTGCATGTGGCTGCGGACCTGGGTGGACGAGATGACCGTGCTCACCCACAGCCACCCGCCCGACATGGACGACGAGGCGCTGGTGACGCTCGCCGAGCAGGGGGTGCGCCTGCGCACCGAGGCGATCACCCGGCTGGAGGGGCAGGAGGGGCTCCTGCAGCGCGTCGTCTTCCACGACGGCACCAGCGAGCCGTTCGACGCCCTCTTCTTCCACGTCGCATCGGGCCCCGGCTCCACGCTCCCCGCAGACATGGGGTGCAGGGCCGACGACGAGGGGATCCTGGAGGTGAGCGACAACTACGAGACCACGGTTCCCGGCGTCTACGCCGCGGGCGACATCACCCCGGGGACGCGCCTGGTGATCCGCGCCGCCTACGAAGGCACCCGCGCCGCCATCGGCATCCAGAAGTCGCTGCTGCCGGAGGAGCGGAAGATCGAGTAGGCCTGATCAGAGAGGCGCCTATGCTGGCCCGCCCTCGCTTGAAGGTCGGCTGGGGATACCGTTCCTCGCAGTTCAAACTCGCGCCTCAGCCGTTCTCCGCATTCCTCGTTTGCCCGGAGCCGTTCCTCAATCTCGTCCGGGAACCGCGCAGCATACGCGAGTGCCTGATCCAGCTCCTCGCGCGTGAGCCAATCGAAGTGTGCCTGAAGCCCTTCTCTATCATCGCCATAGGCCTGGGCGACCATCATGATCTCCCACACGTCGGGACCGCCACGAACGGAAGCCCGCCGTCCGGAGACTCCGTCACGAAACTCAATCTCCGGAAACTGAACGCTGATTGGGAAACTGGTCATCACACACCTGAGCCACGCTATCGAAGTAGCCGAAATCGCTAGACCGATGTCTACAATGTACGGTTTGTTCAGGCAGATTCAACTCAGCAGCGCCGCGCCCGCCGCGATCACCGCCACGGCCAGCGCCGCGCCCGCGAGGATCGCCACGGTGCGCAGCCGCCGCTCCCACCCCGCCTCGCCCGCGCGCAGCAGGTCGCGGGCGGCGGACTGCTGCTCGCCGAGGGCGGCCTGGAGCTGCTCCAGGCGGGCGCGCACGTCCGCCTGCCCCGCGTCCAGCCGCTGCAGCCGCTCGCCCACGGCCACGACGGAGTCCTCCACCTCCACCAGGCGCGTGGAGACGGCGGCCAGCTCGTCCTCCACGGGGCTCGCGGCTTCGCCGAGCGCCGCCGCGGCCCAGGGCACCGGCGGCCCGCCCGCCGCGCCGCCGAAGAGCGACTGGTCCATCACCCGGCGGGCGGCCAGCACGTCCTCCATGGCGGTGACGAAGTGGCGCTGCTCGATGCGCTTCTCCGCGTCGGCGCCCGGCTCGACGATGGCCCCCTGCGCGGCCTTGAGGACGGCGTTCTTGATGTCGCCGCCGCTGCCGGGGTAGCGCTCGGCCAGGGCGCGGAAGTCCACGTCCTCCGCCAGGGGCGTCTTGCGGGCGTGGATCTGCGCCTTCCAGATCCGCTCGCGCTCGTCGGGGCCCGGCATCTCGAAGAGGATGTGCGTGCGGATGCGCCGCTCGAACGCCGGGTCGAAGTTGGCCGCCAGGTTGGTGGCGAAGATCACCACCCCGCTGAACTCCTCCACCTCGCGCAGCAGCACGTTCACCACCGAGTTGGCCTCGCGCTGGTAGCCCTGGTCCATCGAGGTGAAGCGGCGGCTGGCGATGGCGTCGGCCTCGTCGAAGAAGAGCACCGCGTCCTGCTCGGCGGCGGCCGCGAACACCGCCTGGACGTTCTTGGCCGTCATCCCCGCCCACTGGCTCTCCAGCTCGGCGTAGCGCACCACCAGCAGCCGCTTCCCCAGCGCGTGCGCGATCGCCTCGGCGCAGATCGTCTTCCCCGTCCCCGGCGGCCCGGCGAAGTTGAACGCCAGCCCCAGCCCCGTGTCGTGCCGCTCGCCGAGGCCCCACTGCCCGAAGAGCACGTCGTGCTTGCGGATCTGCACCAGCGCCTGGTCCAGCGCGCGGCGGGTGGACGGCGGCAGGATCACGTCCGCGAAGGTGCGCCGCGGGGTGACGGCCTGGACCAGGTCCTCCCCCCGGGTCGGGAAGAAGAGGTCGCGCAGCGGGTTGGGCATATCGTGAGTGCGTGAGTGCGTGAGTACGAAAGTACGGGTACAGCCGGCTCGTACGAGGTACGGGGTACGAGGTACGGAGTTTCCTCGCACCGGGCACCTGTGCCCTGCCGAAATCCCTCACATCCGGGCGCCGCGCTTCAGCCGACCGGGTGCGGATGCTCCGGGACTGCAAGAGCTTCGCCGCAGGCGGAGGGGAATCGGGAGACGCAGGACGCGCGAACGGCGGCCAGCGTATCTCCGTGCCCTGGACCGAGATCGTGGGCAGATGGCTTGAGCGGTGGCGGAAGTCGAGCGAAGGCATTAGCTTGGGGGGCACACCCGCACGTTCCCCACCCCACCACCGGTCCTCCCTCGTCCTCCCGGAGCAGTTCCCATGCAGATCGACCGCACGAAGTTCTTCGCCGGCTACACGGCCGCGTTCGGCGCGCTCAAGCAGAGCCAGACCGACGGCCTCGACGCGCTGCTCGCCGCCGCCGAGGGCGACCCGCAGATCACCGACCTGCGCTGGCTGGCCTACATGCTGGCCACCGTGAAGCACGAGTGCGCCGGCACCTGGAAGCCGATCGAGGAGTACGGCAAGGGGAAGGGGCGCAAGTACGGCCAGCCGGTGACGGTGACCGACCCCGCGGGCAAGTCGTTCACCAACGTGTACTACGGCCGCGGCTACGTGCAGCTCACCTGGGACTACAACTACCGGAACATGGGCAACGTGCTCAAGAACCGGCTGCTGTACGAGCCCGAGCTGGCGCTGGACGCGGACGTGGCCTACCGGATCATGTCGTACGGGATGCGCAACGGGTCGTTCACGGGCGCCAGGCTCTCGCGCTTCATCAACGGCGCGACCTGCGACTACGTCAACGCGCGCAAGATCATCAACGGGCTCGACCAGGCGCAGCGCATCGCCGGCTACGCCCAGCACTTCGAGACGATCCTGAACGACAGCGTGGTCGCCGCCGTCCGTGGCGTCCCGATCCCGCAGCCGGCCGCCCCGCCGCCGGCGCCGCAGTCCGCGACGGGGCTCTTCACCGTCACCGTAAGCAGCCTGAACGTGCGTAGCGGCCCGGGCGCCTCGAACCCCACCGTCGCCGGCAGCCCGGTCCCGGGCGGCACCGTCGTGGAGGCGCTGGAGGAGCAGGGCGGGTGGAAGCGCGTGGCCGTGCAGGGGACGGTGAACGGCGTCTCCGGCGTCACCGGCTGGGTGAGCGCGGCGTTCCTGCAGCCCGCCGCCTCCGCGCCCGCGCAGCCGGCGACCGGCCTCTTCACCGTCACCGCCAGCAGCCTGAACGTCCGCGGCGGCCCCGGGACCTCAAACCCCATCGTCGCCGGGAGCCCGCTCGCCGCGGGGACGGTGGTCGAGGGGTTCGAGGACCAGGGCGGGTGGAAGCGGATCGCCGTGCAGGGCTCCGGCGTCACCGGCTGGGTGAGCGCGAAGTTCCTGCAGCCCGCCGTCCCCGCGCCGGCCTGACGCGCCGTCGTAGGCCCAGGAGGTGAAGGCGCCCGGCGGGACTCCGCCGGGCGCCTTCGTCATTCCTTCTTCGCTTTCTTCGCCCGCTTCGGCTTCGCGGGCGGCGGCGACTCCTCTTCCGCCGCCCCGCCCTCCGGCTCCCGCGGCTCGGCGTAGCTCTCCAGCACCGCGCCGTACTCGTCGAAGAGCGGGGGCGGGGCGGGGACCTTCTCCCCCTGCACCATCGACTGGAGCATCAGCGCGTTGACGGCCGCCTTGCCGCGGAAGTGGTTGTTGGTCACCACGAACACGTCCTCCGTCGGCGGCTCGGCGGCGATCTCCCTGGTGCGCTCGGCCCACGGCTCCAGCTCGGCGGGGGTGTAGAGGTAGTCGTAGCGCGCGTCGCGGCCGGCGTCCTTGCGGAACCAGTCCTTGAAGTTGCGCCCGTGCACCCGCACGTAGCCCACCGGCGCCGTCACGATCGAGGTGGGCTTGATGGAGTTCTTGAACAGCGGCTGGTCGATGTTGACGAACCCGATCCCCCGCTCCGCCAGCTCGTCATAGAACGCGGGCGTGTTCCACGACGAGTGGCGCACCTCGAGCACCAGCGGGTAGTCGCGGAAGGTCTTCACCACGTCGGCCAGCCACTCGCGGTTCTCGTCGGTGCGGCGGAACGACCACGGGAACTGCAGCAGCACCGCGCCCAGCTTCCCCTCGCGCATCATCGGGTCGAACCCCGCGCGCACCTCCGACACCTCGTCCCCGGTCCACGCCGTCTTGCGCTGGTGGGTGAAGCGCTGGTACAGCTTGGCGGTGAAGCGGAAGCCGGGGTTGTGCGCCACGCGGCGGATCCAGCTCTCGGCCGTGTTCGGCCGCGTGGGCCCGTAGAAGCTGGAGTTGATCTCCACCGTGTCGAAGTACTCCGCGATGTACCCCAGCGGATCGAAGCGCTTCGGCTTGGGGACGGGGTAGACGACCCCCTCCCAATCCTTGTACTGGAATCCCGCCGGCCCGAAGCGAATCATCCAACCTCAAAGTGCGAAGTGCGAAGTGCGAGGTGCGAAGTGCGAAGTGGACTTCGCTCTGGCACCCACGGGCGCGCGCAAGCATCAGGCCCGCCGCGACGTCCGTGTCGTCACTGCAGTTGAAGTTGCATTTGAAGCCTCACGCAGTTTGTGAGGCTTTCTGTGGTTGTTGCCGCGGATTCATCCGCCCTGGACCGAAGCCGGTCGCGATGCACCGCCTCCGCTCTTGCGGGATCGCCGTGCGCAGCGCTGATTGTGGAGCACACGCACAGGGAATCGAGGAGTGGAGGCCGAGAGATGGATGGCGCGCTGGCGCAGGATCTCGCCAAGCCGGGGTTCCTGGAAGAAGCGGTGCCGCACCTGGAGGCGGTGCACCGCTTCGCGCTGCGCCTGACCGGCGGCAACGAGGACGAGGCGGGCGACCTGGTGCAGGAGACCTTCCTGCGCGCCTACCGCTCGTGGGAGAGCTTCCAGCGGGGAACCAATTCCCGCGCCTGGCTCTTTACCATCTGTAGGAACGTCTTCCTGCGCGCACGGGAGAAGCGGGGCCGCACCCCCGAGGTGCCCGCCGACGCCGAGCCCGAGGTGGAGGCGCTGGCCGTCACCGCCGGCGTGTGGGAGGCCATGAACGCGGACCCCGAGCGCGCCTTCTTCGACTCGTTCGTCGACGAAGACGTGCTGCGCGAGGTCGACAGGCTCCCGGAGCCGTACCGCGAGGCCGTGGTGCTGGTGGACCTGGAGGGCTTCAACTACGCCGAAGCGAGCGAGATGCTGAACCTGCCGGTGGGAACGGTGAAGAGCCGCCTGTACCGCGGCCGCCGCCTCCTGCAGCAGTCCCTGTACGAATACGCGCTGGAGATGGGCTACGTGCGGCCGGAGAAACGCAGATGAGCGCGGCGGAGACGATCCCCTGCGACCACGTGATCGCCCAGCTCTGGGAGTACATCGACGGCGAGATCTCCGAGGAGCGCGCCCGGCTGATCCGCGCGCACCTCGACGTCTGCGCGCACTGCTTCCCCCAGTGGGACTTCCAGCGCGCCTTCCTGGGCTTCCTGCGCCTGCACGCCAGGACCCCGATCCCCTCCGCCGTGCGCCAGCGCGTGTTCGAGAGCCTGCTGCGCGAGGACGCGAACCCCGGCTCTTCCCCGGAGAGCGTCGCCGACGCGTGATACCACGTTTCGGAGCATCGTTCTGGTTCCAAACAGAACAGCAACAGCTTGGGATCACGCAGAGGAACAGAGAAAACCGAAGTCCTCTGTTTCTCTGTTTCTCTGTGTGAGGCCTTTCAGGACCTATTCCCGAACGATGCTCTGTAAGGTGGTATGAATCACGTAATTACCCTTACAAAGAAGAAGTAAAGAGCGGAAGCCGCCGCCGGCCTCCGCTCTTTTCGCACTTCGCACCTCGCACCTCGCACTTTTCTACCTGATCCACACCCCCGCGCAGATCGGACACATCAGCGCGCGCTTCTGCTGGCCGGGCTTCAGCACCTCGCGGCGCCTGCCGTCGACCGGGTGGAAGAAGAGCGAGTGCGAGCTGAGGCCGGTGAAGATGAAGTCGATCATCTTCTGGTTCAGCTCCACCGTGCCGCGCTCCATGTGCGCGCCGCAGTTGGGGCAGCGCGGGCCCCGGCGCCGCGGCCGGTCCTCTCCTTCCGCGACGGGCTCGGCTGCCGGCGGGGGAGCGGCAACGGCCAGTCCCTCGCCGCACCGCTCGCAGCGCGCGGCGTCGGGGGCGTTCGACGTCCCGCAGTTCGGGCAGATGCGGGCGGCGCTCGTCTTCATGGCGTCAGACACCGGCAGGGCTCCCGGTCAGGAGATTCGACGTTCGGGGCGGCGGGAGGGAGCAGGCCCAGGTGCCGCCGCGCGCGGTCCAGCGCGTCCGGGAGGCGGCCGCAGAGGTTCTCGTCGCCCACCTCGTCCAGCAGCTCGGCCTTCCCCAGCGCCACCATCGGCTGCGCGTGCACGCCGGCCAGGATCACCAGCGTCCCTTCCTTCTTCGCACGCCGTACGACGGAGCGCAGCGCGCGGATTCCGGTGGAGTCGATCGCCGGGACGCGCTCCATCACGATCACCAGCATCCGCTGCTTCCCCTCCACCGACACGATCGTCTCGCGGAACTTCTCGGCCGCCCCGAAGAAGAACGGGCCGTCGATCTCGTAGACCTCCACCCCTTCGGCACCGCCCCACCGCCCAGCTCCCGCCTTGAGGTCGGGGACGAGCCGCCTCCGGTCATACTCCCGGAGGACGGTGAACAGCTTGGGGACGAGCACGGCTTTGTCGTATGCGAGCGGGCCGCCGGAAGCGCGGCGGCCCGGGGAAGGGCGTGGAGCGGAGTAGAAGGTGTCGAATTCCGGAAGTTTTTGCAACCGGCAGGTTTATCGGATCGCTCGTCCGGGGCGGACCCTGGAAGATCGTCCCCCGGCACCTCGATCCGTCCCTCCCCGCCGCCGTTCGCGTCGAAGGCACTGGCGCGGCGGCGGGGTGGGACCGCATCCTTGTGCGGAGTCCCCGTTCCAACAACCTTCGCCCCCCGGACCGATGCGCCCGATCCGAGCCCTTCTCCTGGCGGCGCTCCCCGCCGCCCTGGCCGCCGGCGCGGCCCCGCTCCGTGCCCAGGTTCCCGAGCAGCGTCCCCAGAACCTGAAGGTGCTGCCCAGGGACATCCCGCGCGACTCGCTGATCCAGATCATGCGCGGGATCTCGATGTCGCTGGGGGTGCGCTGCCAGTACTGCCACGTGCAGCGCCAGCCGGGCCCCGACGGGCGGGAGAGCTTCGACTTCGCGTCGGACGACAAGCCCGAGAAGGAGAAGGCGCGCTTCATGATGCGGATGACGCGCGACCTGAACACGCAGACGCTGGCGCAGCTCCCCGACCGCCGCAACCCGCCCGTGCCCGTGGGGTGCGTGACCTGCCACCGCGGGCTGCCGGTGCCCACCACGCTGGACCGCGTGCTGATGACGGCCCTGGACAGCGGCGGCGCGCCGGCGGCGGTCGCCCGCTACCGCCAGCTCCGCCAGGAGCAGGCGCTCAGCGGGCGCTACGACTTCGGCGAGTGGACGGTGAACGAGCTGGCGCGGCGGCTGGCGGCCACGGGGAAGGCGGCCGAGGCGGCGGCGCTGCTGGAGATGAACTCCGAGTTCTACCCCAACTCGGCCTCCATCGACGTGCAGCTCGCCGAGGCGTACCGCGCGCTCGGCCAGCGCGACAGGGCGATCGCGCGCTACCGCATGGCGCTGGAGAAGCAGCCGAACAACCAGCAGGCCCGCCGCCGCCTCGACGAGCTGACCGGCGCCGCGCCGGCACCCGCGCCCGCGCCGCGCCCGTAGGTCCGCGTCCCGCGCGCCGTCCGTCCGCGGAACACCTCGCGGACGGACGGTGCGACCCTCTTCCGAACCGCGGGAGAGGGTTTCGTTTGCCTGCAAAAATATCGGGTCGTGGCGTTCTCACTCGCGTGAGGGATGCGCGCCCGGAGGGCCGGGACGCCGCCGCGACACGGGGGATCGTCGTGGCGGTGGCCCGGCGCGGTTGGGCACGGTCGTATCGTGCCCTACCGCGCGCGCAGCCCGGCCCGGAGCGCAGCGGAGGGACACGCCCAAACCCGCAGTTGCCGTTTCTCGGTCCAGTTCGATCCTCCCCCCCGAACGCATCTTTCGAAACCGCAACGACCTCCGCCGCGTACTCCTCGCCCGCGCCGGAACCGGAAAGCCCGCCGGAGGCTTGCGGTCCCGCCGCCGCGGTGCGTACATAAAGGGCGCCGCACACCCGTCTCCCCCTGAACGAGAAGCTGCGATGGGCCTCTGGGACTTCATCAAGACCGAGCTGATCGACATCGTCGAGTGGCTGGACGACACCGGCAACACGATGGTGCACCGGTTCGAGCGGCACGAGAACGAGATCAAGAACGGCGCGCAGCTCATCGTGCGCCCCGGGCAGGCCGCCGTCTTCGTGGACCAGGGGCAGATCGCCGACGTGTTCAGCCCCGGCCGCTACGAGCTCAGGACCGAGAACCTGCCGATCCTCTCCACGCTGCGCGGCTGGAAGTACGGCTTCGACTCGCCGTTCAAGGCCGAGGTCTACTTCGTCTCCACCCGCCAGTTCACCGACCAGAAGTGGGGGACCAAGAACCCCATCATGCTGCGCGACCCCGAGTTCGGCCCCGTGCGGCTGAAGGCGTTCGGCTCGTACGTGATCCGCGTCTCCGAGCCGGCGAAGTTCATCGCGCAGATCGTGGGGACCAACGCCCGCTTCACCACCGAGGGGATCAGTGAGCAGGTGCGCTCGCTGGTGGCCTCACGCTTCACCGACGCGCTGGGCGAGAGCAAGATCGCCGCGCTGGACCTGGCGGCCAACTACGACGAGATGGGCGACGTGGTGCGCGCCCGCATGGCCGCCGACTTGGCCGAGTACGGGCTGGAGCTCACCCGCTTCGTCATCGAGAACATCTCGCTGCCGGACGAGGTGGTGAAGGCGCTCGACAAGCGCAGCAGCATGGGGGTGATCGGCGACCTGGGGGCGTACACGCGCTACCAGACCGCCGAGGCCATCCGCGACGCCGCGCAGAACCCGGGCGGCCTGGCCGGCGCCGGGATGGGCGCGGGGCTGGGCTTCGGGCTGGCGCAGCAGATGGCGGGCGCGCTGGGCGGCCAGCAGCCGCAGGGCGGCGGCGCGGCGCCGCCCCCGCTGCCGGGACAGGCCCCGTTCTTCGTCGCGGTGGACGGCCAGCAGACGGGCCCCCACGGGATCGACGCGCTGCGCCAGCAGGCCGCTGGCGGCACCCTCACCCGCGAGACGCTGGTGTGGCGGCAGGGGATGGCCCAGTGGACGCCCGCCGGCGAGGTGAGCGAGCTGGCCTCCGTCTTCGCCGCCGTCCCGCCCCCGCTCCCGCCCCAGTAGCTTCGGCGAAGACGATGGAAGCGGCCCCGCCCGGGTACCGGACGGGGCCGCTTCGCGTGGGCGCGAGAGGACCCTTTCCTCCCCGTGCCGCCGGAGCTTATACTGACGAAGCCGGCGGGTAAGCGCCCGGATCGTCCATACCCACCTTTCGGTGACCATGACGGAGCGGGGAGACGTCTGCAGCGAGCGCTGCGGCTCGCGCCAGGTGCTGGACCTGGTGGCCGACAAGTGGGCGGTGATCGTGATCTACGTGCTGGCCCGGGGCACGCGCCGCTTCGGCGAGCTGCAGCGCGCGGTGGGCGGCGTGTCGCAGAAGATGCTCACGCAGACGCTGCGCGGGCTGGAGCGCGACGGGCTGGTGGAGCGCAAGGTCTACCCCGTGGTCCCCCCGCGGGTGGAGTACTCGCTCTCGCCGCTGGGCGAGACGCTGGTGGAGCCGCTCTCCGCGCTCTGCCGCTGGGCCGAGGACCACTTCTGGGAGGTCGAGCGCGCCCGCGAGGGGTTCGCGGCGGCCTCGGCGGTGTGATGCTCGTCCCCACGAGCCACCGGGCCCCTCCCCGCGCGCGCGACGACCGCGACGCCGATCCCGACCGCGAAGAGGGGGTCGCCGTCCGCGAGCGCCCGAAGACGCGCCGTCCGTCGCTGTACCGGGTGCTGCTGCACAACGACGACTACACCACCATGGAGTTCGTGGTGGACACGCTGGTGCGCTACTTCGAGAAGACGGCCACCGAGGCCACGCGCATCATGCTGCAGGTGCACCACCTGGGCGTGGGCGTGGCGGGCACCTACACCCGTGACGAAGCCGAGACCCGCATCGAGCGCGTCACCACCGCCGCCCAGTCCGAAGGCTACCCGCTGATGCTGACGATGGAGCCGGAGTAGCGGGAAGAACCCCGTACTTTCGCACTCACGCACTCACGCACTTTCGCACTTGCCGTTCGATGTCGAGCCCCGCGCTGCGCCCCGAGCTGGAGATCACCCTGCACCTGGCCGTCCTGGAGGCCGCCCGCCGCGGCCACGCCTACGCCGGGCTGGAGCACCTGCTGTTCGCGCTCCTGCACGACGAGGCCACCGCCGCGGCCGTGGCGGCGGCCGGGGGCGGCGTGGAGCGGCTCAAGCGCCGCCTGGACCGCTTCCTCTCCGACGAGGTCAAGGCCGCCTCCACCGCGCCGCTCGAGCAGGCGACGCCCACGCTCGCCTTCCGGCGCGTGGTGCAGGAGGCCGCCCTGCAGGTGCTGCGCTCGGGCCGCGAGGAGGTCACCGGCGCGCACGTGCTGGTGGCGCTCTGGGGCGAGCAGGACTCCTTCGCCGTGCACTTCCTGGAGGAAGAGAGGGTGAGCCGCCTGGCGCTGATGCGCGCCGCCAGCGATCCGCCGGAGAAGCCCTCCACCGGCGTCGCCCGCCGCGTCGAGGAGGTGGGCGCCGACGCCGAGGCGACGGACGAGGACGAAGAAGCGGCCGAGCCGGGCGAGGCGCTCCGGCGCTTCACGGTGAGCCTCAACCGCCTGGCCGCCGAGGGGCGCGTGGACCCGCTGATCGGGCGCGACCGCGAGATCACCCGCGCCGTCCACGTGCTGGCCCGGCGGCGCAAGAACAACCCGCTCTTCGTGGGCGACCCCGGCGTGGGGAAGACCGCGCTCGCCGAGGGGCTGGCGCTCAAGGTCCACCGCGGCGAGGTGCCGGCGGCGCTCAAGGGCGCCGAGATCTTCGCCCTCGACATGGGCGCGCTGCTGGCCGGCACCCGCTACCGCGGCGACTTCGAAGAGCGGCTCAAGGGAGTGCTGAAGGAGCTGGAGGCCCGCCCCGGCGCCATCCTCTTCATCGACGAGATCCACACCCTGGTGGGCGCCGGGAGCACCTCCGGCGGGAGCATGGACGCCTCCAACCTGCTCAAGCCCGCCCTGCAGGCGGGGCTGCGCTGCATCGGCTCCACCACCTGGGAGGAGCTGCGCACGCATTTCGAAAAGGACCGCGCCCTCGCCCGCCGCTTCCAGAAGATCGACGTCGCCGAGCCCAGCGCCGAGGAGACGGTGCGGATCCTGGAGGGGCTGCGTCCGCGCTACGAGGAGTTCCACCGCGTCCGCTACACGGGCGACGCCGTGCGCGCCGCCGCCGAGCTCTCCGCGCGCTACCTCCACGACCGGCGCCTCCCCGACAAGGCCATCGACGTCCTCGACGAGGCCGGCGCCGACGTGCGCCTCTCCGCGGGCGATGCGGGCGAAGACGGCGAGTGGCCGGCGGTCGACACCGAAGTGGTCGAGCGCATCCTGGCCTCCATGGCGCAGGTGCCGCCCCGCACCGTCGCGGCTTCCGACCGCGAGCGGCTGCGCACCCTCGAGTCCGAGCTCAAGCGGCGCGTCTACGGGCAGGACCGCGCCATCGAGCAGCTCGCCTCTGCCATCAGGCTCTCGCGCGCGGGCCTGCGCGACCCGCAGAAGCCGGTCGGCAGCTACCTGTTCACCGGGCCCACCGGCGTGGGGAAGACCGAGGTCGCCCGCAGCCTGGCCGAGGTGCTGGGGATCGAGCTGATCCGCTTCGACATGAGCGAGTACATGGAGCGGCACACCGTCTCCCGCCTGATCGGCGCGCCCCCCGGCTACGTGGGCTTCGACCAGGCGGGGCTGCTCACCGACGCCGTGACCCGCACCCCCCACGCCGTGCTCCTCCTGGACGAGATCGAGAAGGCGCACCCCGACGTATTCAACCTGCTGCTGCAGGTGATGGATTACGGTCGGCTCACCGACAACAACGGGAAGAAGGCCGACTTTCGCAATGTCGTGCTGATCATGACCAGCAACGTGGGTGCCGAAGAGCTGTCGCGCCGCCGCGCCGGCTTCGCCCCCGGCGACGCCTCCGGCGAGGACGAGCGCGCCTTCGAGCGCACCTTCCCCCCCGAGTTCCGCAACCGCCTGGACGCGCGCATCTCCTTCACCCCCCTCTCGCTCGCGGTGATGGAGCGCATCGTGGACCGCATGGTCGGCGAGGCCGGCGCCCGGCTGGCCGCCCGCGGCGTGGCGCTGGAGCTCGATCCCGCGGCGCGCGCCTGGCTCGCCGAGCGCGGCCTCGACCCGCTGAACGGCGCCCGCCCGCTCGGCCGCCTGATCCAGGAGGAGATCCTGCGCCCGCTCGGCGACGAGCTCCTCTTCGGCCGCCTGGAGCACGGTGGCCGGGTGAGGGTCGGAGCCGAGGACGGACGCCTCGCCTTCACCTATTCGGACCAGCCGGCTGAAACAGCGGCGCGCTCCCTCGCGGAAGAAGGTGGACAAAGCGGCACGAAACCCGCAGGAGAGGAAGCGGGTATGGAAAGGCCGGTGAGTACCGGCGGCCAACCTTGAACCAAAACGGTGCAAATGGTGGGTCGTCGGCATGGTTGTGGCGGAATAGGCACCGATCCTGCTACAGATGACGGGAGCAGCGCGTGAGAAAATGTTGGCGTTTTGCCCGTGCACAGCGTATAGTATACAGAATTGGTATCAGAATCGTGCCCAAGTGATCCGCAAGGAGAGTATAGATGAAGTCCACCCGGGCCAAGACCGCGCAGGCGCGCCCGCCCCGCCGCTGGCGCACCCCGCCGCCGTTGACGCGGGGGTCCGCCGAGACGCTGGAAGGGATGGAGATCCTCCGCGAGGTGGCCGGAGAAGCCGGGCTCCTGCTCTGGCAGTCGTACCGGAACGTGATGTTCTGGGCCACGGCCGAGCCGGGCGAGCGCGGCGGCCTGTTCGCGCCCGAGGCGAGCCGCAAGCGCCTGGCCGACCTGCTCGACGCCAGCGTCCCCGCCGACCTGGTCGACTCGCTGGTGGCGATCGGCCGCATGCTGGGCGCCCCCGAGTCCACCACCGGCGAGGCGGTGGCCGACGCCTGCCGCGCCATCGCGCAGTGGGCCGAGCGCACCGGGCATGGCGCCACGGCGCTCGCCTTAACCCAGGCGGCCGCGCTCTCGGCGCCGCGCAACGCCGTGCTCTCGTTGGAGGTGGGGAGGATGGCGCGCAGCCGCGGCGAGCAGGCCCGCGCCGAGACGTGGTTCCGCCACACCATCATGATCGCCCGACAGGCGGGCGATTGGGACTCGTACGCGCGCGCCTACATGGCGCTAGGCAACATGCTGCTGATGCGCGGCAACCTGCCGGCCGCGCATCGGATGCACATCAAGGCCCTGCGCGCCGCGCGCCGGAAGGGTATGGTGGAGATTCAGGGCTTGGCTGCTCACGACTTGTTCGTGATTGCCACGGAAACGGGCCGCAACGCCCAAGCCGAGGAGTACGCCCGGATGGCCCTGCGCTGCTACGGCCCCGAGCACTCGTTCCTGCCGATCCTGGCGCACGACATCGCCTACTACTGGATGAACCAGGGCTACTTCGCGCAGGTGCTTCCCGTTCTCCAGTCTCTTGAGCGGCTTCCGAATCCGCAGTTCCTGCCGCTGTTGCTGCGGGCTCACATCGCGCGCGCCGCAGGAGGTGTGGGTGACCGGAATCTCTTCCGCCGGTACTTCACCGAGACCGTGCGGTTGACGAAGGAGCCGAGTTACGAGGCCCGTGCAGCCGACGCGTATCTGGAGCTTGCGCTCGGTGCCTCCAGTCTTGGTGAATGGGATCGGGCAGAGCAAGCTGCGGAACGCGCAGTGGAGATCGCGCGGGAAAATGGACACGCGAAGGTCGCTTTCGAAGCTGAAGCTGTCCTTGATGCGGTTCGGCATGGACGTCGGGCAGAAAAGACGGTCGCGGAGCGTACGTCCCCCGCGCGCTCGACCGCATCGTTCGCCGACCAGTTGGTCGAAGTACTTACGGCTGCGGCCGCCTAGAACCCAGGCGGCCGCGGGCGAAGCTTTGAACGCCGGCGCGGTCCGCAGACTGCGCCGGCGGGATCTTCTCAGGAGCCAGTACCATTTTGCTTTTCAGCCTGCACGCACTCCAGCGTGACGGAGCCGTCGGACTGGGTGACCAGCATCAGGCTGCCGGAGCACTCGCTCGAGCCGGGGAGGCCGCTGGTGTGTGAGGTGTCGCTCGGGGCCGTCGTTCCCGTGTCGAAGCGCGGGCCCTGAGGGGCGACGGGAGCGGTGATCGGGTCGGTGCCGCAGGCCGCGAGCACGGAAACGGCGGCGCAGGCCAGGAGGAGCCGGGCGGATCTCATAGGTCTGGTTGTTTAGGGGGATGCTGGGCAGCTGAAGACAACGCAGCCGTTGTCCGGTGCGACGTGAATTTGCGTCCACGGTGCACTTCGCGCCCATTCTCTGCCGTCCTGGGACCATATAGTACACGACACGTCATGCCTCCCCTGCCCCGTCCTGTGCTGGTGATGCACCCGAACAGTGCGTTCCGGGAGCGGGTGCGCCGCGTGGGCGGGAAGAGCTTCCGGTGCAGCTTCCTCCCGGACTGGGACGCGCTGCGGGCGGCGGTCTCGGAAGCGCCGCCCGCGGCCCTGCTGATCGTCGACCCGTACGCCACCATCTCGCGCGACGG
Organism: Longimicrobium sp.; assembly: GCA_036389795.1. Taxonomy (NCBI): domain Bacteria; kingdom Pseudomonadati; phylum Gemmatimonadota; class Longimicrobiia; order Longimicrobiales; family Longimicrobiaceae; genus Longimicrobium; species Longimicrobium sp. Next base: position 45,830 of record DASVWD010000072.1, on the reverse strand, counting down.
CCTGCAGCTCGCGCCGGAGCTGCGGGCGCTGCTCTGGGAGTTTCCCTCGGCCACGGTGGTCGCGGCGATGGAGGTGCGGCCGGGCCGCTCGCACGACCTGCGCACGCTGGGCGAGTGGGGGGTCACCGACGTCATCTCGCTGGACGACGAGTCCACGCAGGAGGCGATCACGCGGCGGCTGCGCGCGGCGCAGGGGCGTCCGCTGCAGAACCTGCTGCAGCGCTGCCTGCCCACCACCATCTCCGGGCGCGCGCGGACGCTGCTGATGACCGCGGCGGAGATCGTCTCGATGGGCGGGCGGGGGCGCGACCTGGCCCGCGCGCTGCACCTGTCGGAGCGCACCGTGCTCCGCTGGTCGGAGCGCGCTGGGCTCCCGCCTCCCCGCCGGCTGATGGCCTGGATGCGCATCCTGCTGGCGGCGTCGCTCCTGGACGACCCCGGGCGCACGGTGCTGAGCGTGGCCTACGCCTGCGGCTACTCGTCGGACAGCAGCCTGCGGAGGGCGATGCAGGACTTCCTCGGCACCATCCCCACCACCCTGCGGCGCGAGGGGGCGTTCGCGCGGGCGGCGCACGTGTTCCTGGAGGAGCTGGCACGGGTGCGGGCGGAGGGGAAGGACCGCCCGCGGCCAGGAGGAGAGCGGCGCGAAAGCAGGCGGAAGGCCCGGACGCGAGGCTGAGCGGAAAGCTCGGCCTCGCTCTCTTTCGCGCCGTCGGGACGATCCTGGGCGGGTGCGGCAGATCTTCTTTCGCGCCCGATCACCCGGTGTGGGCGGGTGGGCCGGGGAAAGCGGCGTCCCGGTCGAACAGGCGGACGCTCCACCCACGGCCCTCGGCGGCGAGGGCGGCCACCCACCCGGGGCCGGGGTCCAGCTCGCGGAGCGTCCAGCGCTCCACCTCGGCGGGGTTGCCGCGGGTGCGGAGGAGGCGGGCGGGCTCGCCGGGGGTGAGCGTCACGTCGAAGCAGTCCAGCGGCATCGACAGCCCCTCCCCCACCGCCTTGATGAACGCCTCCTTGCGCGTCCAGCAGGTGAAGAAGGCCAGGTCGCGCCCTGCGGGGGGGATGGCGCCGAAGACTTCGTTCTCGGGCACGGAGAAGAAGCGGAGGGCGATGGCCTCGCCGTCGGGCATGGGGCGCAGCGGCTCCAGGTCCACGCCCACCTCGCGTCCGCGGGCGACGGCCACCAGCAGCCGGTCTTCCGCGTTGGAGACGTTGAAGCGGAGCCCGCTCGCGGCCTCGGGGCCGTCCAGCTCGGGCTTGCCGTGCGGGGCGTGGCGGTAGCGCAGGGCGGCCGGGCGGACGCCCAGGTAGCGGGCCAGCAACTCGCGCTGGATGCCGCGGCCGGCCACGAAGCGGTCTCGGTGCACGGGAAAGCGGAAGCGCCCGGCCCGCGCGCGCTCTTCGTCGTCCAGCAGCGCGAGCAGCCGCTCCAGCTCGCCGGGCGGCGGGGCGAGCGAGGCGCGCCAGACGTGCACCTCGTCGTCGGGCAGGACCAGCTCCGGCGGGGGCGGCCCCCAGGCGTCAGGCATGCGCGGCGCTGCCGGACAGCCGCGCCAGCGCACCGCGCAGCTCCCGCGAGAGCTCCTCGAGCACCAGCGCGCGGTCGGTGTTCAGGAAGAAGTGGCCGCCGGGGAACATCTTCAGGTGGAACTCGGCGCTGGTCTGCTCGCGCCAGGCCGCCGCCTGCTCCTCCGACACCTCGTCGTCCGTCCGCCCGCCGTACGACGAGATGGGGATGGCCAGCGGGCGCTCCTCGCGGTAGGCGTACGTCTCGCCCAGGGCGAAGTCGGCGCGCAGCATCGGGGAGATGAGCTGCATGATCTCCGCGTTCTGCAGCACCTCCTCGGGCGTGCCCTGGAAGCGGCGCAGCGCGTCGAGGAACTCCGGCTCGGGGAGCGAGTGGATCGGCGGCTCGTCGAGGGCGAGCTGGGGGGCGGGGCGGCCCGAGACGAAGAGGTGCACGGGGCCGCGCCGCCCCTCGCGCCGGAGCTTGCGCGCCAGCTCGAACGCCATCAGCCCGCCGTTGCTGTGCCCGAAGAAGGCGAACGGCCGGTCGAAGTACGGCAGGAGCGCATCGTAGAGCCGGTCGGTGAGCTCCGCCAGGTCGCCGATCGGCCGCTCGGAGAGGCGCGCCTCGCGCCCGGGGAGCTGCACGGCGCAGAGCTCCACCTCGGGCGGGAGGAGGCGCGCCCAGGGGTAGAAGATCGAGGCGCCGCCCCCCGCGTACGGGAAGCAGAAGAGCCGCAGCCGCGCCGAGGGCGCGGGCCGCGGGACCATCACCCAGGAGCCCAGGCCGCCCGGTCTGCCGGTCACCGTGCCACCGCCGGCGTCAGGAGCCCTGCCCCGCGGCGCGCGCGGCGTCTTCCTCCATCTTCTTGCGCAGCGACAGCGGCCGCATGTCGGTCCACACCTCTTCGATGTAGGCCAGGCACTCGGCCTTGGTCCCCTGCTTCCCCGCGTCGCTCCACCCCAGCGCGTTCTCGCGGTCGGCGGGCCAGATGGAGTACTGCTCCTCGTGGTTGACGACCACCTTGTAGATGGTGTTGTCTTCGCGGTCGCTGGTGCTCATCGGCGGCCTCCGTGTGATGGAAAGTGCGTGAGTGCGTGAGTGCGCAAGGACGGCCGTCCCCGCGCGCACTTCGTACCTCGTACCTCGTGGCTTTCGTGCTACTCCCCCCGCCCGCGCGCGAACGCCTGCAGCTCGTCGCGGGCGATGGTGACCTGCTGGATCTGCGTGCTGCCCTCGATGATCTCCATCACCCGCGAGTCGCGTAAGAAGCGCTCGACGGGGTACTCCTCGCTGCAGCCGTTGGCGCCGTGGATCTGCACGGCGTCGAGCGCGGCGCGGGTGGCGGCGGTGGAGGCGAAGTACTTCGCCACGAAGGTCTCCGGGCCGGCGGCCGGGTCGCCCGCGTCGCGCAGCCAGCCGGCGCGCAGGCACAGCCAGCGGGCCGCGCGCCAGTCGGCCGCCATGTTCGCCAGCATCCGCTGCACCAGCTGGTGCTCGCCGATCGGCGCGCCGTACTGCACGCGCTCGGAAGCATACGCCAGCGAGGCGTCCAGGCAAGCGCGGACGAGCCCCACACAGCCGCAGGCCACGCTGTAGCGGCCGACCTCCAGCACCGACATCGCCACCGCCAGCCCGAAGCCCGGGCCCGCCACGCGGCTCTCCCTCGGCACCCGGCAGCCGTCGAAGACCAGCTCCGCCAGCATCGAGGCGCGGGTGCCGGTGATCCCGTGCAGGGGCCGGACGTCGAGCCCCGGCGCGCCGCGCTCCACCAGGAAGGCGACCGGCTTCCCCTCCGCCTTCGCGAACACCAGGAAGACGTCGGCGAGCTGGCCGTACGTGGTCCACTTCTTCCGCCCGGCGAGGACGTAGGAGTCCCCGTCCGCCATCGCCACCGTCTCCACCGCGCCCGCGTCGCTGCCGACGTTCGGCTCGCTGAGCGCGAAGGCGCCGAGCGCGGAGCCCGAGGCCAGGCGCGGGAGCCAGTGCTCCTTCTGCGCGCGGCTCCCCCAGCGCAGCACGGCCCAGCACGCCATGCTGTGCACCGTCACCAGCGAGCGGACCGACGAGCAGGCGCGGCCCAGCTCCTCGTTCAGCAGGCCGAAGGCGACCCAGTCCATCCCGCTGCCGCCGTGCCCCTGCGGGACCACGGCGCCCAGGTACCCCTCGGCGGCCAAGCGGTCGATCACCTCGCGCGGGGTGGCGGCCGCGCGGTCCCAGGCGCCGGCGTGCGGCGCCACCTCGCGGCCGGCGAACGCGGCGAAGGCGGCGCGGGCGCGCTCCTGGGCGGGGCCCAACTCCAGGCGCAGCACGGGCTCCGGCGCGGACGTCGCGTCGGCCGGCGACTCGGGGGACTCGACGGCGCCGGGCCCGCTCATCGGCTCAGGCGGGGACGGCCTGCTTGCGCCGCACGAACGCGGTGAGCGCGTCGATGCTGCGGAAGTTGTCGAGCTCCAGGTCCTCGCTCTCGCAGGTGATGCCGAACGTCGTCTCGACGAACTGCACCAGCTGCATGGCGAACATCGAGTTCACGTAGCCGGTGGCGAAGATGTCTTCCCCGTCGGCCAGCTCGTGGCCGCGCACGAAGCGCCCGACGAACTCGCGCACCTTCGCGCGGATCTCCTGCTCGCTCATCACTCACTCCGCGTGGGCCGGTTGATTCGAATCCGATCGCTCAGGTGAGCGCGGGGACGGCGTAGTCGTAGAACCCGCGGCCGCTCTTCCGCCCGTGCAGCCCCGCGTCCACCATCTTCTTCAGCAGCGGGCAGGGGCGGTACTTGCTGTCGTTGTAGCTCTCGTACAGCACCTCGATGGAGTAGAGGATGGTGTCGACGCCGATCAGGTCGGCCGTCTCCAGCGGCCCCATCGGGTGCCCGAAGCACGTCTTGAAGATGCGGTCCACGTCCTCGACCGGCGCCACCCGGTCCTGGATCAGCCAGGCGGCCTCGTTGATGGTGAGCATCAGCACGCGGTTGGAGACGAAGCCGGGCATGTCGTCGACCACGATCCCCTCCTTCCCCATCGCCGCCAGCAGCGCCTGCGCGGTGTCGATCGTCTCCTGTGTGGTGTGGAAGGCGCGGACCACCTCCACCGTGGGCTTGAGCGGCACCGGGTTCATGAAGTGCATCCCCAGCACCTTTTCGGGCCGCCGGGTCAGCGAGCCGATGCGGGTGATGGAGTACGCCGAGGTGTTGGCCGCGAAGCAGGCGTGCGGCGGGCAGACCTCGTCCAGCACGGGGTAGATCGGCTGCTTGACCTCCCACTTCTCGGTCACGTTCTCGATCACGAAGTCGGCCCCGGCGAACGGCGCGTAGTCGGTGGTGAAGGTGATCTTCTCCAGCACTTCGGCCGCGGAAGGGCCGCCCTTCGTCTTCGTGAACATCCCGTGGAAGCGGACGCCCTTCTCGATCCCGGCCCGCGCGCGCGCCAGCACCTGGTCGGAGACGTCCAGCAGCAGCACGCGGTGGCCGGTCTGCGCCAGGTTCTGCGCCACGCCCACGCCCATCACCCCCGCGCCGACCACCCCCACCACCCGCGCGGCCGCCTCGTTGGTCGCCATCTCGCCTATCGCCGGGTCCAGGTTCGTCCACGCACTTCGCACTCGGGACTTCGCACTTCGCACTGCGGTTCGGGCGTGTCCCTCCGCTGCGCTCCGGGCCGGGCTGCGCGCGCAGTAGGGCAGCAAACGACGCTGCCCAACTGCGCCGGGCCACCGCCGCGACGATACCCCGTGTCGCGGCGGCGTCCCGGCCCTCCGGGCGCGCATCCCTCACGCAACCGCCCGTGGCGGCGCCACTTCGGCCATGAGCGCGGACGCGGGCGGCGGTCCTGGCGCGGGTCCCGGCACCGGCCCCCGAACTTACGCGTCTTCCCGTCCACGTGCGAGAGGGGCGGGCCGCGCCGTCCGAGGCGCGCCGCTCGTCGGGTCATATCAGACGGCGGCGACGGCCTCGCCGCGCTCGGCCTCGTCCGCGGGGGCGGGGGGCGGCGCAGGCTCGGGGTGCACCGGCGGCGCGTCGGGGACGTCGCGCTCCACGTGGCGGATGGCCGGCACCGCGTACACCACGGCCGCCGCGAGCACCGTCAGCAGCCCGACCAGCACGAACATCAGCGCGATCCCGCGCCCCTTCCCCACCCCCAGCACCGCGCCCACCGTCGGCGCGAGCGCGCCGCCCGGCATCAGCAGCGGCTCGAAGACGCGCTCGGCGAGCGGCCCGGCCAGGAGCACCGAGAGCGGCGCGCTGGAGATCACCACCATCCGCCGGATGGCGATCACGCGGCCCACCGCCTCGGCCGGCGTCTTCGCGAACCAGAGCGCGGAGTGGGTGCCCTGCAGCAGCGGCCACGCCAGCGCCGACGCGAACAGCCCCGCCGCGATCAGCGGCAGCCACGGCTTGAGCCCCACCACCACCGTGCAGAGGCCGCCCAGCGCGCAGAACGCCAGCACTCCGCGCACGCGCCGCTTCGGGCCGCCCCACACGCTCATCGCCATCGCGCCCAGCAGCCCGCCCACGCCCATCATCGAGACCAGCGTCCCCAGCACGGCGGGGGTGGTGATGGCGAGCACCATCGGCTGCATGAGCGGGCCCAGGAACCCGCCCAGGAAGTTGGTGAAGGCGAAGAAGAGCAGGAGCCCCAGCAGCCCGCGCCGCTCGCGCACGAAGCGCCACCCGTACGCCGCCTGGGCCGCGAGCGGGTCGTGCCGATGCTCCGGGCCCTGCGGCGGGCTGGGGATGCGCGCGAAGGCCAGCGTGCCGATCGCCACCAGGTAGGTGGCCAGGTCGATCAGCACCACCCAGCCGAGCCCCACCGTCACCACCAGCACCCCGGCCAGCACCGGGGTGAGGATCGCGCTCAGCGAGCCGGCGGTCTGCATCATCCCCACCGCCCGCCCGTAGTGGCGCCGGGGAACCAGCACGGAAATGGAGGCGGCGAACGCCGGGTCCTGGAACGGCCCGATCAAGGAGCCGAACACCCCGATCACGAACAGGTGCCAGACCTCGAACCTCCCCGTGAACACCAGCGCCGCGACGGCCAGGGTGACGAGCGCCGAGGCGGTGTCGCTGGCGATCAGCACCTTCCTGCGGTCCCAGCGGTCCACCAGCGCCCCGGCGAAGGGCGACACCAGCAGCGCCGGGACGATCTGGGCGAACATCAGCAGCCCGAACTGCTCGGCCGAGCCCGTCTGCTGGTAGACCCACACGGGAATGGCGAACCCGGTGAGGCCGGAGCCCAGCTCCGAGACGAGCTGGCCCACCCAGATCACCAGGAACGCGCGCATCTCGCGCACGGCGCCGCGCAGCGACGCCTTCTCGGCCGCCTCCTCCATCACTCTCCGGAGAAAGCCCGGCCCCGGGCGGGGCGGGCACGCTCGTCTTCGCCCGGTCGGGGCACCGCGCCCCCGGATCGGCGGCGGCCGGAGGAGCCGATCCGCCTCCGCGGCCGCCGTCTCGCCCGTCCGGCGCGGGAAGCGGCGAATCTAACACCTTTACCGCTTCTTTTGAATCACCGCAAGCAGGCCTCGCGCTGGGAATCTCCGCGTGACAGGCGCGAATCGGCGTTGCGGTCCCCGCCGCGCGGCATAGCTTCCGGTCCGGCACGCCGCCGGAGGAGAGAGATGAGCGAGGGACTGCAGGCGCAGCGGGACGCCACGGCCGTGGCGGCGGGCGAGCGCTGGAGCTACCGCGGGCGCTGGGCGCTGGTGACGGGCGCCTCGGCGGGGATCGGGGAGGCGTTCGCGCGCGAGCTCGCGCGGCGGGGGATGCACGTGGCGCTCGCCGCCCGCCGCGCAGACCGCCTGCGCGCGCTGGCGGGCGAGCTGGAGGCCGCGCACCGCGTCCGCACCGCCGTGCTCCCCGTGGACCTGGGGGAGCCGGGCGCCGCCCTGGCCCTGTGGCGGGAGGCGGGGGAGGGCCGCCAGGTCCACCTGCTGGTCAACAACGCCGGCTTCGGGCTCAAGGGCCGCTTCGACGAGCTGCCGCTGGAGCGGCTGTCGGAGATGGTGCGGGTGAACTGCATCGCGCCGATGGAGCTGGCGCACCTGGCGCTCAGCGAGATGCGCGCGCGGGGCGCGGGCGCCATCGTCAACGTGGCCTCCGTGGCCGGCTACCAGCCGATCCCCTTTCTCGCCGCGTACGCCGCCACCAAGGCGTTCGTCCTCTCCCTCTCCGAGGCGCTGGCCGAGGAGGCGCGCGAGGCCGGCGTGCGGGTGGTCACCCTCAACCCCGGCCCCGTCGCCACCGAGTTCCAGCAGGTCGCCGGCACGCAGGTGAGCGGGAAGACCGTGGGGATCAGGACGCCGGGGGAGGTGGTGGCCGACGCGCTGCGCGGGCTGGAGGCGGGGAAGCGGACCGTCACCCCCGGGCTGGCGAACCGGCTCTCCGCCTACGCCGCCCGTGTTTCTCCCCGCGGCCTGGTGGTGCGCACGGCGAAGGCGGTGATGACGAAGCTGCGATGAGATTCCTGCCAGGGAGGCGAGATGCTGTTCATGGTGATCGAGCGCTTCAAGGACCGCGACGCCGCGGCGGTGTACCGGCGCTCGCGCGAACAGGGCCGGATGATGCCCGAGGGGCTGGAGTACGTGGGGAGCTGGATCGAGGCCAGCTTCGAGCGCTGCTTCCAGGTGGTCGAGTGCGCCGACGCGCGCCTGCTGCAGCAGTGGGTGCTGAGCTGGCGAGACCTGATGGAGTTCGAGATCGTCCCCGTCGTCGCCTCGCCGGAGACGGTGGACGTGGTCGCGCCGCACCTGTGACGGCGGCGGAGGCGCGCCGAAGAGTTTGCCGTGCCTCTTGGGCCACGTCATGCGCGGACTGGTTCGCTCCTGGCGGAATGGCGACGAAGTGAACAAAACCCTTTCGGGCCGTGCGGAGCGTGATTACTATTTCGGGAGTCGTTCGGGGGGGTAGGTCACCCGGGGAGGGCATGCGAATGAGCTTTGCCGAAGAGCGGCTGGTGGCGCGGGCGCAACAGGGTGACGACACCGCCTTCGCGGAGCTGGTGCGGCGGCACTACCGCTTCGTGCACACGCTCCTGGCGCGGCGCATGGAGGCCGGCCAGGCGGCGGAGGCCGCGGCGCAGGTGTTCGCGTACGCGTCGCGGCACCTGGGCGAAGCCGACCCCAGCAAGTTCGCTGACTGGCTGCACGAGCTGGCGGCGCGGCACGTCCCGCCGGCGCGGGTCGGCATGGTGCGCGAGACCGGGCCGGCGTACGGCGCCGCCGAACCCCTCGACCCCGGGGCGCAGGCCGGCGCGGCCGCGCCCGAGCGAGCGATCCTCATGGGCGACTACTTCCAGGCACGCCGCGGCTTCCCGTCCGACGAGGCGCTCGCGGCCGCGTGCGGCATCGACCCGCGCGGGCTCCGGCAGCTGAAGCTGGGCGCGCGCGCCGACGCGGCCACGGCCCGGCTCCTGGGCAACCTGGCCCCGGTGGTGCGCCGCCTGCTCGACCACTACGAGCCCGAGGCCGTCCCCGACTGGCTCCAAGGAAGGAGCCCCGACCTGGGCGGCCGCCGCCCGATCGACGTGCTGCGCGAGGACGGGCTGGCCGACGTGCTGGCCGTGATCGAGGCCCAGGCGAGCGGCGCCTTCGCTTGACGGCGGCCGGCCTCGCCGGCGCGGCGACGGGCTGGCGCGTCTTCCCCTGGGACCGGACGGCTCCCCCCGGCGAGCCGTTCTCGCCCCAGTACGTGGTCCCCGCCGCGCGGCAGGGGAAGGGCCGCTTCGACCTGGGGACCACAGCGGTCCTCTACCTCGCCGAGTCGCCCGAGCACGCGGCGGCCGAGCTGCTCCGCCCTTTCGCCGGCCGCCGGCTCTCGCCCTCGCAGCTGATCGCGCTCCGCCGTCCGCTCGCACTCGTCCGCGTCGAGCTGGCCACGGCGCTGGTGGAGCGGATCGCGGACCTGACCGACCCCGCGGTGCTGCTCGAGCGCGGCATCCGTCCGGACGCGCTCGCCTCGCGCGAGCGGGGTGTGACGCAGGCCATCTCCCGCCGGCTCCACGCGGCCGGGCTCGCGGGCTTCCGCTGGTGGTCGGCGCTGCACGGCGACTGGCACGCGCTGCTGCTGTTCGTCGACCGGCTCGGAGCGTCGGAGCTGCGCTACGGCGCCCCGGAAGCGCTCACGGTCTCCCACCCGGCCGTGCGCGCGGCCGTGGACGTGCTCCGGATGCCGCGGCCCAGGCGCTGAGGCGCGCCGATCGAATGGGTCCACTTGCGAGGGGGCGGGCGCCCCGTTATCATCCCCCTGCGCTTCACGGCGCCGCGGCGATTTCTAGCGATTGCTCCGCGTTACAAATGTGCTAAACCGCTCGGGAGGGGTCCCGCGCGGAAATCGCGCGGGACCCCTTCGACATTTCCGGGATCCGGCCCGCCGAGCGGCGGGCGGGGCGAGCGCTTTGAAGCGACAGCTTGGCGGGCTCGCCCCCGAACGAGATCCACGCCTAAAGCGTCGTCCGGGCCCGCCGTCCGCGACCGACGGCGGGCCCGCTTTCATTCCCGGTGATCGCCGGGAGATCCGAATCACCCCCTGGAGACGAAGATGAGCACGGTTCTCGATCCCACGCGCGCCCCGGCCACGGTGGCCTACACCTTCACCTCGGAGTCGGTGTCGGAGGGGCACCCGGACAAGGTCTGCGACACCATCGCCGACGCCATCCTGGACGCGCACCTGGCCGGCGACCCCGGGAGCCGCGTGGCGTGCGAGGTCCTCTGCAAGGAGAACCGCGTGGTGCTGGCGGGCGAGATCACCTCCGGCGCGGCGGTGGACCACGAGGCGGTGGTGCGCCGGGTGGTGGGCGAGATCGGCTACACCGACCCCGGGCAGCCCTTCCGCCCCGAGAACCTGGAGATCTACTCGTTCCTCTCCCGGCAGGCGGCCGAGATCGCGTTGGGAGTGGACGCCGACACCAGCCTGTCGGGCGAGCAGGGCGCGGGCGACCAGGGGATCATGTTCGGCTACGCCACCGACGAGACGCCGGAGCTGATGCCGCTGCCGATCCTGCTGGCGCACCGCCTGGCCGAGGCGCTGGCCCGCCACCGCCGCCAGGGCACGGTGGAGTGGCTGCGCCCCGACGCCAAGACGCAGGTCTCGGTGCGCTACGAGGACGGCCGCCCGGCGGCCGTCACCGACGTGCTGGTCTCCACGCAGCACGCGGCGAGCGCCGACCGCGAGACGATCCGCCATTTCGTGGCGCTCACGCTCGTCCCCGAGGTGCTGGAGGGGTGGTTCCACGACGACATCCGCGTGCTGGTGAACCCCACGGGGAGCTTCGTGCAGGGCGGCCCCTCGGCCGACGCGGGGGTCACCGGGCGCAAGATCATCGTCGACACCTACGGCGGGATGGGGCGCCACGGCGGCGGCGCCTTCAGCGGCAAGGACCCCTCGAAGGTGGACAGGAGCGGCGCCTACTTCTGCCGCTACGTGGCCCGGCAGGTGGTGAAGGCGGGCCTCGCCCGGCGCGCCGAGGTGCAGGTGGCGTACGCCATCGGCGTGGCGCAGCCGGTGTCGGTGAAGGTGGAGACGTTCGGCACGGGCGACCCGCACGCGGCCGCCGAGTTCGTGCGGGGCTTCGACTTCCGCCCGGGCGCCATCATCCGCCAGCTCGACCTGCTGCGCCCGATCTACCGCCGCACCACCAACTACGGCCACTTCGGCAAGGCGGACCTCCCCTGGGAGGCGTGAGCCGCAACCGGCTTCTGCTCGATGCACGTCCCGGCCTTCTCCGACGAGAGGGCCGGGATTTTGTCTGGATTCAAGAATCAACTGCTATTTTCACGCAGAGTCAGCAGAGGAAGCAGAGAGCTCATCGCGCTGTTTTCCTCTGCTACTCTGCTACCTCTGCTTCCTCTGCTTCCTCTGCGTGAGGCCAGGCTGTTCATTATGAGCGCTACGGATGCTGCTCTGGCCTGAACAGCGCTCAACCACGAGGTTACGGGCACCGGCAGACCCGGATGTCCTTCAACCGCCGCCCCGATGTCCTTCACGCAGACGCCGCCCCGGCTCGGCAACCAGTACGACGAAGACCTCGCGCTGCGCTCGCTGCTCGCGCGGCTGCTGCCGCCGGAGATGCGGGCCGAGGTGGAGCCGTCGCTCCGGGAGATGGGCCGCCTCTCCGCGGAGCTGTACCCGGCGCAGCTCGCCGACCGGCCGAGCGAGCCGCGGCTGGTGCAGTGGGACGCGTGGGGGAACCGCGTGGACCGCATCGAGCTGACGCCGCTCTGGCGCCAGGCGGAGCGGATCGCGGCGGAGCACGGCGTGGTGGCCGCCGCGTACGAGCGCGCGCACGGGGCGCTCTCGCGCGTGCACCAGTTCGCGCTGGCGTACCTCTTCACGCCGTCCACCGACATCTACTCCTGCCCGCTGGCGATGACCGACGGCGCCGCCCGCGCGCTGCTCGAGGCCGGCAACGACGCGCTCGTCCGCCGGGCGGTGCCGCACCTCACCGCGCGCGACCCGGCCCGGTTCTGGACCAGCGGGCAGTGGATGACGGAGACCACGGGGGGCTCCGACGTCGGCCGCTCGGAGACGGTGGCGCGGCGGGACGAAGACGGGCAGTGGCGGCTGTACGGGCGCAAGTGGTTCACCTCGGCGGCCACCTCGCAGATGGCGCTCACGCTGGCGCGGCCGGAGGGGAACCCGCCGGGCGGGCGCGGGCTGGCGCTCTTCTACCTGGAGACGCGCGGCGAGGACGGGCGGCTCAGGGGGATCACCATCGACCGGCTGAAGGACAAGCTGGGGACGCGCAAGCTGCCCACCGCGGAACTGACGCTCGCCGGCGCCCCCGCCGAGCCGGTGCGGGACCTGAGCGACGGCGTGCGCGCCGTCGCGCCGATGCTGAACGTTACGCGCACCTGGAACGCGGTGAGCGCGTCGGCGCTGATGCGGCGGGGGATCGCCCTGGCGCGCGACTACGCACGGCGGCGCACGGCGTTCGGCGCTCCGCTGGCCGAGCAGCCGCTGCACGTGGACACGCTCGCCGGGCTCCAGGCGGAATTCGAGGGCGCGCTGCACCTCACCTTCCGGGTGGTGGAGCTGCTGGGACAGGACGAGTGCGGCGAGCTGGACGATGCCGGCCGCGCGCTCCTGCGCGTCCTCACCCCGATCGCCAAGCTGACGACGGGGCGCCAGTCCGTCGCCGTGGCCAGCGAGGCGCTGGAGGCGTTCGGCGGCGCGGGATACGTGGAAGACACCGGGCTCCCCGTGCTCCTGCGCGACTCGCAGGTGCTCACCATCTGGGAGGGGACCACCAACGTGCTCTCGCTCGACACGCTGCGCGCGCTGGAGGCGGCGGGCGGAGTCGACCCGGTGGTCGCGGAGGTGGCGCGCTGCGCGGCGGAGGTGCGCGACCCGGCGCTCGCCCGCCCGGTGCAGGCGGCGATCCGGGCCACCGAGCGCGCCGCGGAGTGGCTGCGGGCCGCGCGCCGCGAGGGGCGCCCGGCGCTGGAAGCCGGCGCCCGCCGCTTCGCGCTCACGCTGGGGCGCGCGCTGGAGGCGGCCCTGCTCTCGCATCACGCGCAGTGGGCGCTGGAGCGCGGCGACCCCCGCCCCGCCGCGGCGGCGCGCCGGCTGGCGGCGAACGGACTGGACGTGATGGCCGCGGTGGACGCGGAAGACTCGCGGCTCCTGGTCGCCCAGCCGGCGTCCGCCCGGCCGGGAGTCGCCGAGGAGCCGCGAGAAGCGCTGGAGGTCGAATCCACCCACCTCGCTTCATAGACCAGAACAGGATGGCGAAAGGGCCGCGGCTCTCCCAGCCGCGGCCCTTCGCGCGTCTTTCGTCGATCCGCCCGGCGGAGTCGGTCGTTCCGCTCAAGCGGGGTGCCGAGCACCACCCGGTAAGCCAGGCTGGGTCGGCAGGGCTCCCTGGACGACGGCAGGCGGAGAGGAGCCGAACGGGATGCGCAATACCACCGCGAGCCCATGATCCCATGCATCGTGAAGCCGGGGGAGGGAAGTCCCTGGCGAAACGCACAAACAGCTGGCGGCGCCCACCCGCGCGCGAGGCGAAAACGCAGGCACCGCGCGCCTTCCGGGGTCGCTGCTACGAAAAACGGAATCAGGGCGTGCTTCTTGCGCGGCGGCGCCCGGTTCGTGCGCCGATCCGCCGCGCCGAAGAACCACAAGAGAAACGATGTGCCCTGTCGATTCCGCGGGACCTGCCGTCCCGGCGGGCGCCTCCGTGCTGGGCAGCCAGGTCATCGTCGGGACCAGCCCGGCGCTCCTGGAGGCGGTCGCCATGGCGCGCCACCTGGCCGAGGCGGGCCCGCCCGGCGTGTTCCTGGTGGGCGAGCCGGGGACGGGGAAGGAGCTGCTGGCGCGCGGCCTCCACTACGCCGGCCCGGCCGCCCACGAGCCGTTCCTGAACGTGGGGTGCGGCGCCATCCCCGAGCGGCTGCTGGCCAGCGAGCTGTTCGGCACCCACCCCAGCTTCAGCGCGGGCGACCCGCCGCCGCGCCGCGGGCTCTTCGAGCTGGCCGGCGGCGGCACCGTCTTCATCGACGAGATCACCCGCCTCTCCCCCGCCCTGCAGGAAGGAGTGCTGCGCGCGGTGGAGGAGCGCAGCATCGTGCGCACGGGCGGGGGGGCCCCGGTGCGCATCGCCACCCGCGTGGTGGTGGCGACCACGGCGTCGCTGGCGGCCGCGCTCGCCCGCGGGGAGATCCACCCGGCGCTCTACGCCCGGCTGGCGGCCGCGCGCGTGGACCTGCCGCCGCTGCGCCAGCGGGGCGCCGACCTGGAGCTGCTGGCCGGGTACTTCGCGCAGCTCATGGCGCGCGAGCAGGGAACGGCTCCCCGCCGGCTGGACGCGGGGGCGGTGGAGGCGCTCGCCGCGCACACCTGGCCCGGCAACGTGCGCGAGCTGCGCCACGTGGTGGAGCGCGCCGTGATGCTCTCCGACGACCCGGTGGTCCGCGCCGAGCACCTGGTGGTGCAGCACCGCACCGCCCGCTCGGGCGCGTCGCAGGAGCTCCCCGCCGCGGCCGAGATCCGCATCCCGCGTGGGGGGAAGACGCTGGACGCCATCGAGGGCGAGGCGGTGGCGCTCACCCTCCAGCTCACCGGCGGCAACCGCAGCGCCGCCGCCCGTCTCCTGGGCATCTCCCGCCCCACCCTGGCCCGCATCCTCCAGCGCCAGGGCCACGCCGACTCCGCTTCTGCCGACGCCGGCGACGTGTAACGCGGCGATGCTCCCTGCACTCTCCGTCGTAACGCCGTTTTCCGTCACAACTCCGGAAAGCCGCGCCACCCTGTAAAAGATCGTTCCACTTCGCCACAGAAGTTTTCAACAACGCCCCCTCCGAGCGCTGGCATCCGCGTTGCTTTCCATCCGGCCGACACGCCCCGCATCCCATGCGGGATCGCTGCACCTCCCCCTGGACAAGACGAGACCACCATGCCGTCGCGGACCACTCGCGCGCTGGCCCTGCTCTGCGCGCTGTCGACGATGGTCGTCGCCACCAGCTGCTCGGAGCGGCCGGCACCCACGGAGTCTGCCCCGATCTCCACCGGCGACCCGCAGAACCTGCTGATTCTGGACCCGCTCCTGGACCAGCTCCTGATGGTGGACGTGCTCCAGCGCACAACGCCGCTGGCGTCCGACATCACCGTCTCGAAGTCGTTCGACTACCGGGGCGGCACCCTCTCCATCCCGCAGGCGGGCCTCTCCGTGCGCTTCCCGCAGTACGCGCTGCCGGTGAGCGGGACGCAGAAGATCACCATCACCGTGACGGCCCTGAAGGGCAGGGGCGTGGCGTACGACTTCGCGCCGCACGGGATCCGCTTCCGCACCCCGGCCGTGATGACGCAGGAGCTGGCGAACACTGCGGCCGTGGGGGGCGGCATCGACCCGCTGCGGCTGGAGGGCGCCTACTTCCCCACCCTCTCTTCGCTGCTCTCCGACGTGCTCGCCCTGGTCTCCGAGACGCGGCCCACCGCCTACGACGCCAGGAAGCAGACGACGACCTGGACCGCCGAGCACTTCTCCGGCTACGCGGTGTCGAGCGGCCGCCGCGGCTACCTGACCGCCTCCGACACCCGCCTTCCCACCGACCTGGGCTCCGTCCAGCGGTGACCCGGACCGGCCGCGGGGCAATCGCACGGGCAGCCGTCCCCTCGCGGGACGGCCGCCCCGCTCACGGGCACCGCGCCGGATCCGGCGACGCACGGGACCGCACCTTCGCACCATGACCGCTTCTTCTCCGCCCGCACCTACCGCCGCCGTCGCGGTTCAGATCGCCGACGCCCAGGCCGCCGAGCGCGACGGCCGGCGCGCGGAGGCGCGCGCGCTGTACGAGCGCGCGCTCCACGCCCTCCCCCCGGGCGAGGGGCCGCTCGCCTGCACGCTCCTGCGCTGGATCGCCCGCTGCCACCTGGAGGAGGGCGACGCCGACGCCGCCCAGGACGCGGCGGAGGCCGCGCTCGCCGTGGGCGAGGCGTGCGGCGACGCGCGCGGGGTGGCGCACGCGCTGAACGTGCAGGGCAACGTCGCGCGCGACCGGGGCGAGCCGGAGCGGGCGGAGGCGCTCTACCTGCGTGCGTACGCGCGGGCCGAGGCCGCGGGCGAGACCCGGCTGCTGGCCATGCTGGAGCAGAACCTGGGGATCCTGGCCAACATCCGCGGCGACTACCGGGCGGCGCTCAAGCGCTACCGGGCCAGCCTGGCCGGCTACCGGGCGCTGGGCCAGGACCTCTTCGCCGCTTACGTGCTCAACAACCTGGGGATGCTCTACACCGACCTCAGGCGCTGGCGGGCGGCCGAGCGCGCCTACCGGGAGGCGGTGGGGGTGTGCGTGGCGCTGGGCGACGCCACCACGCAGGCGCGGGTGGAGGGGAACCGCATCGAGCTCCTCATCGCGCAGCGGCGCTGGGACGAGGCGCGCCTGGCCTGTGAGGCGGCGTACGCGCTGGCCCGCGCGGTGGGCGACCTGTTCGCGCTGGGCGAGGCGCACAAGTACTCGGGCATCGTCACGCGCGAGACGGGCGACTGGACCGCGGCCGAGCGCCACCTGCGCGCCGCCGCGCAGATCGCGGAGGAGCGTGGCAGCCTGCTGCTCGGGGCCGAGACGTCGCGCGAGCTGGCCACGCTGCACTGGCGCCGGCACGAGCACCGCGAGACGCTGCAGCAGCTCAACCGCGCCCACACGCTCTTCTCGCGGCTGCAGGCGCTCCCCGACCTGGCCGACGTGGACGCGCGCGTGGCGGAGCTGGAGGAGACGTTCCTCCACATCGTCACCCAGTGGGGGCAGTCGATCGAGTCGGCCGACCGCTACACGCAGGGCCACTGCGAGCGGGTGGCCGATCGTGCCTGCGCCCTGGCGCGGGCGGTGGGGATGGACGAAAAGACGCTCTTCTGGTTCCGCATGGGCGCGCTGCTGCACGACGTGGGGAAGATCGCGGTGCCGCCGGAGGTCCTGAACAAGCCCGGCCCGCTCACCCCCGAGGAGCGCGCGGTCATGCAGCGCCACCCCGACGCCGGCGTGGAGCTGATCGCCGGGATCGAGTTCCCCTGGGACATCCGGCCGATGGTGCGCCACCACCACGAGGCGTGGGACGGCGGCGGCTACCCCGCGGGGCTCGCGGGCGAGGAGATCCCGCTCTCGGCGCGCATCCTGTGCGTGGCCGACATCTACGACGCGCTCTCGACGGACCGGCCGTACCGGCGCGGCTTCTCGCACCGGCGCACGCTGGAGATCATGGCCGCCGAGGCGGGGCGCACCGTGGACCCGGAGCTGTTCGCCGTCTTCTGCACGCTGGACTTCGGCCGCGACGACGAGGAGCTGCCGGCGGCGGCGTGAGGGGGCCGCGGAGCGAACGGCTCACTTCCAGTCGAGATAACGGGCCGCGGAACCTTCCGCGGCCCTGTTTCTTTCACAGGGGTCGCGCAGCGGAGGACCGGAAGGGCGCCGCGTGACACCGTCCGAACTGCGCGTCGCCTTACGATCAGTTCTCGCCTTACCTGGAATCAGGGATGTTGACGCGGCGCCGTCGGCGCCGCAACGTTCGGGGAGCGTGGTTCCCGCAGGGACACGTCGGCCCCTCCGGCAGGTCAACGGAGCGTTCCCCCCGATGATGCTGACCCAGTGCCCCGTGTGCGCGGGCGACCTCAGTCCCGCGGCCTTCGAGTGCCCGTTATGCGGGCACCCGCTGCGCGCGCGCCGGGCTCCGGATGCCGTCCAGATCGCCCTCGGCGTGGCCTCGGGCCTCCTCCTGTGGAGCATCGCGGCCGGGGCCGCCTTCGTCGTCCGCGCGCGTCTCCGCCCCGGGGCCGGCCATCACGCGGAGCCTCGCCGTCCCGGCCGGCGCCCGGCCACAGCGCCCGTTCGTCCCGGCGGGACGGCGACGGGCGAGGCGGTCGGCGAAGCGAGGCGCCTGGCGGAGGAGGGCCGGGCGGCCCAGCAGCGGGGCGAGCCGGACGACGCCCTCCGGCTCTACGAAGGGGCCCGGGCCCTGCTGACGGGCGAGCCGCCCCCGCCCCTGCTGGCCGACGTGCTGCGCCGGACGGGCACCGTCCACTGCGAGCGGGGGTGCCTGGATGAAGCGGAACGGTGGTACCAGCGGAGCATGGAAGCGGCCGAGCGCGCGGGGCACGTAGTCGCGCGGGCGCACGGATGCAACTGTCTCGGGATCGTGGCCCAGCGGCGGGGGAAGCTGGAGGAGGCCGAGGATCTCTTTCGCGAGGCCGCGCGGCTGGCCGAAGAGACGGGCGAGACGCGGCTGCTGGCGATGGTGCAGCTCAACCGCGGGATCGTGGCCGACATCCGCGGCGAGCACGAGGATGCCCTGTGTTGCTGGCGGGAGAGCCTGGAGGCGTTCGAGGCGGCGGGGGACGAGTACTGCGTCTGCGAGGCGCTCAACAACATGGGCATCTTGCACTGCCGGCTGGGCGAGCACGATCGCGCCGAGGAGGTCTACGCCCGGGGAATCGCCCTGGCGCGGGCGCGGCAGGCGAGCGCGGTAGAGGGGATCCTCGAGGCCAACCGGGCGGAGGCGCGGATCGGCGCGGGTCGGCTGGAAGACGCCGAGGCGGGGTGCGCGTGGGCGTACACGCTGGCGCAGCGGCGCGGCGACCCCGTGCGCATGGCCGAGGCGCTGCGGATCCGCGCGCTGATGGACGAGCGGCAGGGCAGGCTGGGCGACGCGCTCGCGGCGCTGGACCGGGCTCGCGAGCTGGCCGAGCCGGTGGGCGACCCGCTGCTCCTGGCCGAGGTGCTGCGCGAGACGGGGGAGGTGTGGCGCCGCTACGGCGAGGCCCACCTCGCCCGCGAGGCGTGGCATGGGGCGCTCAGCCGCTTCCGCGAACTGGGGGCCCGCGCCGACGCCGCCGACGTGGAGACCCGCTTGGCCGCCCTGGCGGCATAGGTCGCATGCGCGAGCCCTCTCCCGGCTGACGCTGCGGCTGCCGCATCGACGACGCGCTCCACACCGACCGATCGGATTCGACCGGCGGGGCCGCGGAACCTTCCGCGGCCCTGTTTCTCTTTGGCAGAGACCCGCGTGAGGGATGCGCGCCCGACAGCGCAGCCCGGCCCGGAGCGCAGCGGAGGGACACGCCCAAAACCTCAGTGCGATGTGCGAGGTGCGAAGCGCGGGTGCCATGGCGTGGAGGACGTGTAACGCGGCGATGCGCGGATGCACGGGCGGGTGTAACGGTCTGTTTGCGGCCCCGCTGTAAAATTCAGAATTCCGCTGGAAAACAATTTTCCACCTGCGATCATCATTTTACAGTGGTAATCCGCGATTTTACTGGATTTTCGACGGCATAGGCATTGCCTTCCCACCCCCTCCGCCAGGCCGGTTTCGTTCGGATTTCCCGCCCAAACGAGACAAGGGACCCAATGTCCGCCAGGAAGATGCGCCCGCTCGTCCTGCTCTGCGCGCTCGCCGCGCTTGCCGGCTGCACGGGCGGCGGTCCCACCGACGGCAGCGAGTTCACCCCCACGGGCGGTCCGAACCCGGAGG
Source organism: Longimicrobium sp. (assembly GCA_036389795.1). Classification (NCBI taxonomy): domain Bacteria; kingdom Pseudomonadati; phylum Gemmatimonadota; class Longimicrobiia; order Longimicrobiales; family Longimicrobiaceae; genus Longimicrobium; species Longimicrobium sp. The sequence continues at coordinate 26,372 of DASVWD010000072.1, read as the reverse complement.
TCTTCGACTCGGCGGTCGCGGTGAGCGTGCTCCAGCGCCTCGCTCCGCTGGCGCGCGACTACACGGCGTCGGCCGTGATCGACCGGCGCGGCGGGACCATCGCCATCCCCGAGGCGGGCTTCACCATCGACTTCCCCGCCGGCTCGATCCCGGGCGAGGAAGCGCGGATCACCGTCACCGCCCTGGCCGGGAGCAACGTGGCGTACGTGTTCGGGCCCGAGGGGCTGGTGTTCCAGGGCGACGCCAGGATCACGCAGGACCTGAAGAACACGCAGGTCTTCAGGAATCATGCGCTGCGCGACTCGCTGGAGGGCGCCTACTTCCCCGACCCCACCTACCTGGGCAACGGCACCGCCGGCGTCAAGGAGACGCGGCCCACGACGGTGGACGTGAACGGGTGGAAGATGAGGTTCGGCATCCACCACTTCTCGGGCTACCTGGCCTCGACCGGCAGGCAGGGCGGCTACATCAGCTCGTCGGGGACGCGGGCGCCCCTCGGTCCGTAACGCCCGGGCAGTGAAAGCCGCGCGCCCACCCGCGCGGGAACGGTCGTTCGTCCGGCAACAAGTGCACGGCAACCCTTTCAGCGAGGACCTAATGCGACGCGGACTGCTCTTCACCGGCTCGGCGCTGATCGTGGCGGCGGCAGGGATGCTGGGCTGCACCGACGGCCCCACCGGCGGCGGCCAGCTCGTCCCCACCGGCGGCCCGAACCTGGAGGTCTTCGACCCGCCCGTCGAGGTCAACGTGCTCCAGCGCCTCACCCCGCTGGCGCGCGACTACACCGCCTCGGCCACCATCGACCGCGGGGGCGGGACCATTTCCATCCCCGAGGCGGGCTTCAGCATCGACTTCCCGGCCAACTCCATCGCGGGCGGAAGGAAGACGCTGATCACCGTCACCGCCCTGGCGGGGAGCAACGTGGCGTACGTGTTCGGGCCCGAGGGGCTGGTGTTCCACAACAACCCGATGATCACGCAGGACCTGAAGGGCACCGAGGTCTTCCAGAACCCGGCGCTGCGCGACGCGCTGGAGGGCGCCTACTTCCCCGACGTCACCTACCTGGGCAACGGCACCGCGCGGATCAAGGAGACCCGCCCCACCGTGGTGGACGTGAACGGGTGGAGGATGAAGTTCAACATCCACCACTTCTCGGGCTACCTGTCCTCCACCGGGTTCCGCGGCGGCTACATCAGCTCCTCCGGCAACCGCGTCCCCACGTTCGACCGCTGAACCGGCTCAACGCGGCAACCGACTCACAGCACGGAGGACGGCATGAGAAGGGGATTGATCTGCACCGGTTCGGCGCTGGCGTTCATGGTGGCGGGCGCGTTCGGCTGCGGCGACCTCGCGGCGCCGACCGGCGCGGCGCTCGACGGGCCCGCGGGGCCGCGGCTCGAGACCTACGACCCGCCGGCCGAGGTGAACGTCCTGCAGCGCCGCAACCCGCTGGACGGCTATCAGGTGCTCAGCGGGGTGATCGGCCCCGCGGGCGGCGAGCTGAAGTTCGCCGACCACAAGGTGGGCTTCAAGATCAAGTTCTGGCCGGGCGCGCTGGCGCAGCCCACGCAGATCTGGGTGGTGGCGCTGCCGGGGCCCGACGTGGCGTACCTGTTCTACCCGCACGGGCTGGTGTTCCAGGACTCGGTGGAGATGCAGCAGGACCTCTTCTGGACCGAGGCGTACCGGAACCCGGGGCTCATGCAGTCGATGCAGGGCGCCTACTACCCGGACTGGACGTACCTGAACTTCAACGGCACCGCGCGCATCGAGGAGACGATGCCCAGCGCGGTGGACGTCAACGCACGGAAGATGAAGTGGTCGGTGCAGCACTTCTCGGGATACCTGGTCACCACCGGGTTCCGGGGAGGCTACATCAGCTCGTCCGGGAACCGCGTTCCCATCGAACCGCCCCCGCCCGGCCGCTAGAGCCGGGGCATGGGGCCGGCGCGCGGGGTGCGCGCCGGGAAACGGAAACCTTGGAACGCGACGAACGATGAGCGAGCCGATCACCGAAGCGAGGCGCCTGGCGGAGGAGGGCCGGGCGGCCGAGCAGCGGGGTGAGCCGGACGACGCCCTCCGGCTCTACGAGGAGGCCCGGGGCCTCCTGGCGGGCGAGCCGCCCCCGCCCCTGCTGGCCGACGTGCTGCGCTGGACGGGCACCGTCCACCGCGAGCGGGGCAGCCTGGGCGAGGCGGAGCGGTGGTACCAGCGGAGCATGGACGCGGCCGAGCGCGCGGGGCACGTGACCGCGCGGGCGCACGGATACAACTGCCTGGCGATTCTTGCCCAGCGGCGCGGGAGCCTGGACGGGGCCGAGGAGTTCTTCCGAGAGGCGGCGCGGCTGGCCGCGCAGGAGGGCGAGAACCGGCTGCTGGCGATGGTGCAGCACAACCGCGGGATCGTGGCCGACATCCGCGGCGACCACGAGGATGCGCTCCGCTGCTGGCGGGAGAGCCTGAAGGCGTTCGAGGCCGCGGAGGACGAGTGCGGCTGCTGCGAGGTGCTCAACAGCATGGGCATCCTGCACGGCCGGCTGGGCGAGCACGACCGCGCCGAGGAGGTCTACGCCCGGGGGATCGCCCTGGCGCGCTCGCGCAAGGCGAGCGCCGTGGAGGGGATCCTGGAGGCCAACCGGGCCCAGGCGCGCATCGGGGCGGGGCGGCTGGAAGACGCCGAGGTGGGGTGCGTGTGGGCGTACGCCCTGGCGCAGCGCCGCGGCGACCCCGTGCGCATGGCCGAGGCGCTGCGCATCCGCGCCGTGGTCGACGAGCGGCGGGGGAGGCTGGGAGACGCGCTCTCGGCGCTGGACCGGGCGCGCGAGCTGGCCGAGCCGGTGGGCGACCCGCTGCTCCTGGCCGAGGTGCTGCGCGAGACGGGGGAGGTGTGGCGCCGCTACGGCGAGGCCCACCGCGCCCGCGAGGCGTGGGACGGAGCGCTCAGCCGCTTCCGCCAGCTGGGGGCCCGCGCCGACGCCGCCGACGTGGAGACGCGCCTGGCCGCCCTGGCGGCGTAGGCTTCGAGCGCGGGGCCCTCTCCCGGAGACGCGGCGGCACGCCGCGCCGGCCGGAACGAGGGCTCCGCGCGCGCCGGCCGCCCGCGGTCCGACGGCGCGACGAACAACGCCGAGGACGCACTCGTCTGACCCAACGCAAGACCGACACACCATGCGAAAGACCCACCCCGCATCCCGCCCGACTACCGCCGCCGCGGTCACCGTGCTGGTCGCCGACGGCCAGGCCGCCGAGCGCGACGGCCGCCGCGCCGAGGCGTGCGAGCTGTACGAGCGCGCGCTGCACGCGCTGGGGCCCGGGGGCGACCGCGCGCTCGCCTGCGGGCTGCTGCGCTGGATCGCCCGCTGCCACCTGGACGACGGCGACGCGGGCGCGGCCGCCGACTCCGCGGCCGCCGCGCTGGCGATGGCCGAGGCGTGCGGCGACCAGGCCGGCGTGGCGCACGCGCTGAACCTGCAGGGCAACATCGCGCGCGAGAAGGGCGAGCTGGAGGCGGCCGAGGCGCTCTACCTGCGCGCGCTCGGGCCCGCCGCGGCCGCCGGCGAGGCGCGGCTCCTGGCGATGCTGGAGCAGAACATCGGCATCGTGGCCAACATCCGGGGCGACTACCGGGCGGCGCTCAAGCGCTACCGGGCCTCCCTGGCCGGGCACCGGGCGCTGGGGCAGGACCTCTACGCCGCCCACGTGCTCAACAACCTGGGGATGCTCTACACCGATCTGCGCCGCTGGCGGGCGGCGGAGCGCGCCTACCGCGATGCGGTGGGGCTGTGCGTGGCGCTGGGCGACGCGGCCACGCAGGCCCGGGTGGAGGGCAACCGCACCGAGCTGCTGATCGCGCAGCGGCGCTGGGACGAGGCGCGGCACGCGTGCGAGGCGGCGTACGCGCTGGCCCGCGCGGTGGGCGACCCGTCGGCGCTGGGCGAGACGCACAAGCACTTCGGCATGGTGGCGCGCGAGACGGGCGACTGGGCGGCGGCCGAGCGCCACCTGCGCTCGGCGGCGCAGATCGCGGACGAGCGCGGCGACCTGCTGCTGGGTGCCGAGGCGGCGCGCGAGCTGGCCGCGCTGCACTGGTGCCGGCACGAGCACCGCGAGACGCTGCAGGAGCTCAACCGCTCGCACCGCCTCTTCTCGCGCCTGCAGGCGCGGCGCGACCTGGCCGACGTGGACGCCCGCCTGGCGGAGCTGGAGGAGACCTTCCTGCACATCGTCACCCTCTGGGGCCAGTCGATCGAGTCGGCCGACCGCTACACGCAGGGCCACTGCGAGCGGGTGGCCGACCGCGCCTGCGCCCTGGCGCGGGCGGTGGGGATGGACGAGAAGACGCTCTTCTGGTTCCGCATGGGCGCGCTGCTGCACGACGTGGGGAAGATCGTGGTGCCGCCCGAGATCCTGAACAAGGCGGGCCCGCTCACCGACGAGGAGCGCGAGGTGATGCAGCGCCACCCCGAGGCGGGCGTGGCGCTGATCGAGGAGATCGAGTTTCCCTGGGACATCCGGCCTATGGTGCGCCACCACCACGAGGCGTGGGACGGCGGCGGCTACCCGGCGGGGCTCGCGGGCGAGGAGATCCCGCTTTCGGCGCGCATCCTGTGCGTGGCCGACATCTACGACGCGCTCTCGACGGACCGGCCGTACCGGCGCGGCTTCTCGCACCGGCACACGCTGGAGGTCATGGCGTCGGAGGCGGGGCGCACCATCGACCCGGAGCTGTTCGCCGTCTTCCGCTCGCTCGACTTCGGCTGCGACGACGAGGAGCTGCCGGCGGCGGCGTGAGGTCCGCGGGGCGAACGATCCGCTCCGACCAGACGACGGGGCCGCGGAACCTTCCGCGGCCCCGTCGTCTTTTCGCTGGAGAGGACCCGCGTGAGGGATGCGCGCCCGACAGGGCCGGGACCGTGGCGGCCGGGCAGTTTCGGCCGACGCGGGCCCGGCGCCGTTGGGCACAGTGGTATCGTGCCCTACGGCGCGCGCAGCCCGGCCCGGAGCGTAGCGGAGGGACACGCCCAAACCGCGGTGCGAAGTGCGAAGTGCGGAGCGCCGGGGGGACGAGGTGCGCGAACGGGTTCGCTCGGGCTCGGTATCAAGCCGGACCGGAGCGCCACGCGCCTCCCTCGCACCGCCGCGAAGTTGCTTCACGGGTGAACGGGGGGTAACTTCCCGCGCTCGGCAGACACGGGCGCGGAACGCGATGTGCGGGTCCGGATTCGACTTGCGCTCCCGCGTCCGCGGCCGAAACGGACGAGGGACCATCCGCGGGCGGGACGAGCCGCCCGGACGGGGAGACGGCAGATATGAGCACGCAGGCACCCGAGGCTCCCTCCCCCGCCGGCTACGCGCCGCAGGGGAAGGACACGGGGATCGTGAAGAGCAAGGGGACGGTGAACCTCCCCCGGCCCGAGGGCTGGGAGGGGGTGTCGCACCGCGCGCGCAAGCCCGAGTGGCTGAAGGTGCGCGCCCCCGGCGGACCCAACTACCTGCGGCTGCAGCAGCTCATGCGCTCGCAGGGCCTCCACACCGTGTGCGAGGAGGCCCACTGCCCCAACATCGGCGAGTGCTGGGAGAGCGGCACGGCCACCTTCATGATCCTGGGCGACGTGTGCACCCGCGCGTGCAAGTACTGCGCGGTGGCGCACGGGATGCCCACGGAGCTGGACCGGGACGAGCCCCGCCGCGTGGCCGACTCGGTGGCCGCCATGGGGCTGGAGCACGCGGTGATCACCTCGGTGAACCGCGACGAGCTCGCCGACGGCGGCGCGGCGATCTACGCCGAGACGATCCGCCAGGTGCACGAGCGCGTGCCGGGGTGCACCGTGGAGGTGCTGATCCCCGACTTCAAGGGGGACGAGGCGGCGCTGGCCAGGGTGGTGGAGTCGCGCCCCGAGATCCTGGCGCACAACATCGACACCGTGGAGCGGCTCTCGAGGTGGATCCGCCCGGGCGGGCGCTACTGGCGCAGCATCTCGCTGCTGGGGGCGGTCAAGCGGCTGAACCCGGCGCAGCTCACCAAGAGCGCCATCATCCTGGGGATGGGCGAGACCGAGGACGAGATCTTCCAGTCGATGCGCGACCTGCGCGAGGCGTCGGTGGACATCCTCACGCTCGGCCAGTACCTGCGCCCCTCGGAGCACCACGTGCCGCTGGATCGCTGGGTGACGCCCGACGAGTTCCGCCGCTGGAAGGAGATCGGCGAGCGGGAGCTGGGCTTCGGGCACGTGGAGAGCGGGCCGCTGGTGCGCTCGTCGTACCACGCCCGGGAGCAGGCGCGCACGGTGGACCCCGACGGCCCCGGCCGCATCACCGAGATCCTGGAGGCCGACCCGGACTCGCCCGTGGTGATCGACGACGCCGAGGCCGCCGCCCGCGCCGCCTTCGCCGGCGCGCCGCCCGCGCGGCCGAAGCTGGTGCAGATCGGGAGCCTGTGACCCCGTCCGGAGGCGAACCGCCCGTGTCGACCACGACCGACGAGCCGACGACCCCTGAGCCGAAGCCGTACCGCCTCTCGCCGCAGGCGTACCTCGTGCGCGAGCGCGCGGCCGAGTACAAGCGCGAGTACAACGACGGCGAGATCGAGGCGATGGGCGGCGCTTCGCGTCCCCACAGCCTGATCTGCACCGCCCTGATGCGGCTGCTCGGGAACCAGCTCGCCGGGCGCGGATGCGAGCTGCACGCGCACGACATGCGGGTGCAGCTCGACGCGGGGCGCAGGTACGTGTATCCCGACGTGGTGGTCGTATGCGGCAGGGCGATCTATCAGGACGCGGAAGTCGACGTCCTGGTGAACCCGACCGCAGTCGTCGAGGTGCTCTCCCGCACGACGGAGAAGAAGGACCGCGGCTGGAAGTTCGCGGCGTACCGCCGCGTGGAGTCGCTGCAGGAAATCGTGTTCGTGTCGCAGTCTTCCCCCGTCGTCGAGGTGCACCGCCGCGGTCCGGACGGCGAGTGGCATTCCTTGCTCCCGCTGCAGGGCACGGAGGCGGTCCTGCGGCTGGATTCCATCGGATGCGCCGTCCCGCTCGCCGACATCTACGCGGGCGTTCTGCAGGAACCGAAGCCGGCCGGAACCCGCGCCCGGCCGTCCCCCCGAACCCGAGCAGTCCCCGGTTCGAGAGATAGAGAACATGGCTGAAGAGCGGACCCATACCGTCGAGACCGAAGCGCCCGAGGACCAGGCTCAGGCGGGGGCGCAGACCGCCGGGACCGAGGCGCCCGAAGACCAGGCCCAGGCCGAGGCGCGCGCCGAAGCGCACGGGCCGCGCGAGGACGAGAGCAAGGGCGAGTCCCCCGCGCCCGACCGCGCCTGGCAGCAGGAGGAGAAGCCGGAGCTCTCCGACGAGGAGCGCCTGCAGGGGCTGCCCAGGGAGCAGCTCCGGCAGATGATGTGGGACATGCTGCTGGCGCGGCGTTTCGAGGAGAAGGCGGCCGAGAGCTACGCGCTGGGGAAGATCGGCGGGTTCTGCCACCTGTACATCGGGCAGGAGGCGGTGGCCACCGGCGCCATCCACGCGCTGCGCAAGGACGACTACGTGATGACCGCCTACCGCGAGCACGCGCACGCGCTGCAGGTGGGCATCAGCCCCGGCGCGGTGATGGCCGAGCTGTACGGCCGCGCCGACGGGTGCAGCAAGGGGAAGGGCGGCTCGATGCACATGTTCAGCGCCGAGCACAACTACCTGGGCGGGCACGGCATCGTGGGCGGCCAGATCCCGCTGGCGCTGGGCGTGGCGTGGAAGATCAAGTACCGCCAGGAAGACCGCGTGATGCAGGTGTACTGCGGCGAGGCCGCGGTGAACCAGGGCGCCTTCCACGAGTCGCTGAACATGGCGGCGCTCTGGAAGCTGCCGCTGGTGCTGATCGTGGAGAACAACCGCTTCGGGATGGGCACCGCCTGGGAGCGCGCGGCCAGCCTCTACGACATCTGGCAGAAGGCCAGCGCCTACGCCATGCCGAGCGCGGTGGCCGACGGGATGGACGTGCTCGACATGTACCGCGTGGCGAAGGAGGCGCACGACCGCGCCCGCCGCGGCGAGGGTCCCACGCTGATCGAGGCGCGCACCTACCGCTTCGTGGGCCACTCGATGTCGGACCCCGTCTCGGGCGTCTACCGCACCAAGGAGGACGTGGAGGCCGAGAAGGCGAAGGACCCGATCCGCATCTACGCCGACCTGCTCGCCCGCGCCGGTATCCTGCAGCAGGACGAGCTGGAGAAGATGGACGAGGAGGTGAAGAAGATCTCCGAGGAGGCCGCCGAGTTCGCCGAGAAGAGCCCCGAGCCCGACGTCGCCGAGCTCTACACGGAGATCTACGCCAACGAGAACGTCAACGGCCGCCTGTACTTCGACGGGAGGCGCTGAGCGGCAGTGCCCAGTGCCCAGTGCCCAGGAGGCTTGGTGGCGGTTGCTCGGTTTGAGGAGCTTCTGGCCTGGCAAAAGGCCAAGCGGTTATGCGTGGAGATCTACCGGGTGACAGGGTCGGGACCGTTCGCGAGAGACTTCGGCCTGCGCGATCAGATCCAGCGAGCCGCTGTCTCCGTGATGTCGAACATCGCCGAAGGGTTCGAGCGGAACAGCCGGGCGGAGTTCGCGCGGTTCGTGAGCATCGCGCGAGGCTCGGCAGGCGAAGTCCGGAGCCAGGTGCACCTGGCACGGGAGCTGGGATACGTCAACGAGAGAGATTGCATTGCCTTGCTGGAGTCCTGCACCGAGATCACCCGGATGCTCATCGCGCTGCGGAAATCGCTGGGCGGTTGAAGTTCCTGGGCACTGGGCACTGGGCACTGGGCACTTGAACCTGCGCACCGACGCACTATGGCCGTAATCACGTATCGCGAGGCGCTGAACGCGGCGCTGGCGGAGGAGATGGAGCGCGACCCCGACGTCTTCCTGATGGGCGAGGAGGTCGGCGTCTACAACGGCGCCTACAAGGTGTCGAAGGGGCTGCTGGACCGCTTCGGGGAGATGCGGGTGGTCGACACGCCGATCACCGAGCTGGGGTTCGCGGGGCTCGGGGTGGGCGCGGCGATGACGGGCCTCAGGCCGGTGATCGAGTTCATGACCTGGAACTTCGCCATCCTGGCGTACGACCAGATCTTCAACTCGGCCGCCAAGATGCTCTCCATGAGCGGCGGGCAGTTCAAGATCCCGATCACCTTCCGCGGCCCCACGGGCGCGGCGCTCCAGCTGGCCGCGCAGCACTCGCAGGCGCTGGAGGCCAGCAACGCGCACTTCCCCGGGCTCAAGGTGGTGGTCCCCGGCACCCCGGCCGACGCCAAGGGGCTGCTCAAGGCCGCCATCCGCGACGACGACCCGGTGTGCGTCTTCGAGGGCGAGATGCTCTACAACCTCAAGGGCGAGGTCCCCGACGGCGACGACTTCGTGATCCCGCTGGGCGTGGCCGAGGTGAAGCGCCAGGGAAGCGACGTCTCCATCATCACCCACGGGAAGATGATCCACGTGGCGCTGCAGGCCGCGGCGAAGCTGGAGAAGGACGGCGTGGACGCCGAGGTGCTGGACCTGCGCAGCTTACGCCCGCTGGACGTGGACGCGATCCTGGCCACGGTGGCGAAGACCAACCGCGTGGTGCTGCTGGAGGAGGGGTGGCCCTTCGCCGGGGTGACCGCCACGGTGGCCGCGCTGATCCAGGAGGAGGCCTTCGACCACCTGGACGCCCCCGTGCTCCGCGTCACCCAGGCCGACGTCCCCATGCCCTACGCCAAGGGGCTGGAGCGGGCGGCCAAGCCCAGCGCGGAGCTGGTGGTGGAGAAGGTGAACCGGGTGCTGTACAGATAGTCCTAAGTCCTAAGTCCTGAGTCCTTAGTGCGTTAGGGCTCACTCGCACTCGGCGCCTGGCGCTCAGGACTAAGGACTTAAGGACTAAAGCACTAAGGACTAAACGACTCCCGCAGCGGAACGGGAAATGGCGACCAAAGTCTACATGGAAGCGCTCTCGCCCACGATGGAGGAGGGGCGCCTGGCGTCGTGGCTCAAGAACGAGGGCGACGAGGTCAAGGAGGGCGACGTCCTGGCCGAGGTGGAGACCGACAAGGCCACCATGGAGCTGGTGGCGCGCGGCTCGGGCGTGCTGCGCAAGCGCCTGCTGGGCGAGGGCGACACGGCGAACGTGGGCACCGTGATCGCCGTGATCGCCGGGGCCGACGAGGACGTCTCCGACGTGGCGGGCGGGGGCGAGGCCGTCGCGTCGCAGGCGCCTTCCACCGCCGAGGCGCCGCAGCAGCAGAAGGCCGAGGCCGTGGCGTCGGGCGGCGAGGTGGGGAAGGGGGCCGCCGCGGTGGCCGCCGCCGGGCAGACGGAGCAGGACCAGGCCGAGCGCGGCACCCCGGCCGAGGCCACGCCCGCCGGCGCGGCGCCGACACCCACCCCCGACGCGAAGACGCAGGCGGGGACGAAGGAGGGCCAGCCGTCGGTCGTCCAGGCCGGACAGGGCGCCGAGGCGGGCGCGGGCGGCGGCAACGGGCGGGTGAAGGCCTCGCCCCTGGCGCGGCGGCTGGCGGCCGAGGCGGGGATGCAGATCGGCGACGTGCAGGGCTCCGGCCCCGGCGGGCGCATCATCAAGCGCGACATCGAGGCGGCGGTGAAGGCGGGCGGCGCGCCGGTGCAGCCGTCCGCTCCGGCGGCCGAGGCGGGTGCTCCCCCCGCGGCCGCGGCGCCGGCGGCCCCGCCCGCGGCGGGGGCCCAGTACCACGACCAGCCGCTCTCGCCGATGCGCAAGACCATCGCGAAGCGGCTGGTGCAGTCGCTCGGTCCCGTGCCGCACTTCTTCCTCACCATCGAGGTCGACATGGGCGAGGCGATGCGGCTGCGCGGCCGGATCAACGAGCGCTTCGCCGACCAGGGGGTGAAGGTCTCGCCCAACGACCTGATCATCAAGGCGGCGGCCGCGGCGCTCCGGAGGCACCCCTGGGTGAACGCGTCGTGGCAGGAGAGCCAGGTGCGCATGTACGACGCGGTGCACGTGGGCGTGGCGGTGGCGGTGGAGGAGGGGCTGATCACCCCCGTGGTGCGCGACGCCGACCGCAAGGGCGTCACCGAGATCGCCCGCGAGGTGAAGGAGCTGGCGGGCCTGGCGCGGGAGAAGAAGCTCAAGCCCGAGCAGTACACGGGCTCCACCTTCTCCATCTCGAACCTGGGGATGTACGGGATCGAGGAGTTCACCGGCGTGATCAACCCGCCCGAGGCGGCGATCCTGGCGGTGGGCGCCATCGGCCCCAAGGTGGTGGTGGACGAGGAGGGGAACATGGCCGTCCGCCAGCGGATGCGCGTGACCATGAGCTGCGACCACCGGGTGATCGACGGGGCCACGGGCGCGCAGTTCCTCCAGACGCTCAAGGGCTACCTGGAAGAGCCGATGCTGATGATCGCCTGACGCGCCGAGGCGGGCGCGGTCCTGGTGCGGACCGCGCCCGCCCCGCTTCCGCCGCCCGCACCGCCGGTCCCCACCGCGCACCACTCCCGAAATCCAGCCCGTCCACCCATCTCCTCCGGAGCTCCCCCGTGTCCGACCGCTACGGCGCCGTCGCCGTCCGCACGCCCCGCGAGCTCGACTCCCGCGCGCTCCTCCACCAGGTGGGGGGCGTTCCCGCCTCGGCGGAGCTCGCGCCCTCCTCCGTGCAGCCGTTCATGCGCAAGGGAAGCGAGGGCACGGTAGCCGTGCTCTCGCTCGCCAACGGCTGGCGCGTGCTGTGGGGGTGGATCACGCTGGAGTGGCCGGACTTCGACGCGCTGCGCCAGGGGGTGGAGCGCGCATCGCAGGGCGGCGAGGCGGTCTTCTGGTTCGCTGAGGGGACCACCGGCGCCTGCGGCTTCATGGTGTTCGCGGACGGCCGGTGCGTGCGGAGCTGGTGGGAGGTGGAGGGCGAGGTGGAGGAGAACGGGGGCGATCCGCTCCACGGCGAGCCGCCCGGGCTCTTCGGCGGCGAGCCGGACTTCGAGCGCGACGAGTGGACGGTGGTGGAGACGATCGTGGAGCCGCGGGTGGCGCCCTGGGACGACATCGCGCAGGCGCCGTACGAGAGCTTCGAGGTCCGGGGCGCCTGACGATCCGGATGGTGGGTGCCGTCGGCCGAAGGTGGTGGGTGGACGAGGAGGGAACATGGCCGTCCGCCCGCGGATGCGCGTCACCACGAGCTGCGACCACCGGGTGATCGACGGGGCCACGGGCGCGCAGTTCCTCCAGACGCTCGAGGGCTGCCGGGAAGGGCCGATGCCGAGGATCGCCCGACCCGCGGGCGGCCTCTCGAAGCGTCGACGCCAAGCGCCCCGGGCCGCGGTCGCCCAGGGCGCTTCGTCGTTCCGGTCAGCGCAGCGACGCCCGGGCCGGAGGGGGCGGCGCGGGCGGCGGGGCGGGAACCGCACGGCCGACGGCGTCGAGCAGCTCGTCCATGAAGGCGCGGAGCGCCGCGGTGCGCTCGGGGGTGCCGGGGAAGGTGCTGCGCACCTTCAGCATGTAGCCGGGATAGGCGGCGAGGTAGATGTGCGAGTCGAGCACCTGATTGTTCAGCACTTGGCTGCGGACGGCCCAGGTCTGGTGCCGGCCGGCCACCCAGCGGTCGGCGGAGTCGGGGCGGAGGACCTCGGTCTCGCGCAGGTTCAGGATGCTCTGCTCCCCGTGCCGCGCCCGCGTGAGCGCGGGGAGCGCCAGCATGAAGTCGGCGAGCTCCTTCAGCACCTGCGCTTCGCCGCACGACGGGGTGCAGCGCGCGAAGGCGGGCGGGCCGGGGTAGACGTAGACGTCGGCGTCCACGCGGTCGGGGCCGCGGTAGCGGAGCTGCGTGCCGAGCGACGGGTCCGGGTACTCGTGCGCCCCCGCCAGCGCCAGGGCGCCCAGCTGCGGCGGCATGTCCAGGCGCAGCCGCACCAGCCGCCGGTCCGGGCCGGCGCGCCGCACGAGCGCCGTCAGCAGCTCCAGCGCCGACATCCGCTCGGTCATGCTCTCGGCGCTGGTGGGGAGGCGCGCGTCTTCGGGCCTCAGATCGCAGAGCGTGCGTGCGGCGAGCGTCACCTCGCTGGAGTCGCCCCGGGGCCGGATCTCGCCCGAGACCTGCACGCCCGGGTGCTGCTCGCGGTGCCACGGCGCGGTCTCCATCCCCCGGGGCCAGGTGTGCCGCGGCGCGGCCGCCCACGTCCCGGCACCGCGCGGGGGCTCGGGCACGCGGTACTCCTGGTCGCGCAGCGCCCGCGCGACCAGCTCGGCCGCGCGCTCGGGCGGCCCCGGCAGGGTGAGCGCGATCCGCATCGGCACCGTGTCCGCCGGCGCGACGGAGCAGCCCTCCTGCGCGCCGAGCGGGAATGTCGCGAGGATTGTCAGCATCGGCGCGAGCATGGCCGCGTGGCGGGTGTTCATCGGCTTCTCCGTGGGCGGGGTGATGGGCGTGGCGCCGGTCCGCTGCCCCGGCGGACGCGTGGAAGGCCGCGATGGATGAACGTCTCCGCCCCACGCATTTTGACAGGCGGGTGTGGCGTTCTCCGCGGGCCGATAGGGTGGTGCACGGATCGCCCGCGTGAGGGATGCGCGCCCGGAGGGCCGGGACGCCGCCGCCACAGGGGGTATCGTGGCGGCGGTGGCCCGGCGCGGTTGGGCACAGTCGTATCGTGCCCTACCGCGCGCGCAGCCCGGCCCCCTTCAGGGGGACACGCCCAAACACGCAGTGAAATTGAATTCGCAGTTCCTCGTCGCGCAAATCCACCCGCCGTCACGAGGCGTACCTGTACGTCCGGAGCGCCGGGGCTCCGCCCTGCTACGCTCGCACGTCTCAGTTGCGCTTCGCGCGGGCGGACAGCATCATCCGTGGTCGGCAGGCTCCTCCATGCCTCCCGCAGGAGCAACCCCCCAGATGTCCTCGCGACTGGCGGACCGGCTGAGCGCGCTGCGGCGCCGGCGGTTCGTGGGGCGGGAAGACGAGCGGACCCTCTTCCGCGCCGCCCTCTCGGCCCCCCAGCCCCCCTTCAACGTGCTGCACGTGTGCGGCCCCGGCGGCGTGGGGAAGACCACGCTGCTGCGCGAGTTCCTGGCCGCGTGCGAGCAGGAGCGCATCCCCGCCTGGTACCTGGACGCGCGCAACGTGGAGCCCGCCCCCGACGCCTTCCTGGGCGCGCTGGGGCAGGCGATGGGCGCCCCCGCCGAGGTGCCGCCCGTGGACGCCGTGGCCGCGCGGCCGGGGAAGCAGGTGATCCTGGTCGACACCTACGAGCTGCTGCGCCCGCTGGACCAGTGGCTGCGCGAGGAGCTCCTCCCGCAGCTCCCCGAGCAGGTGATCACCGTCTTCGCCGGGCGCGAGGCCCCGGCGCCGGCGTGGCGCACCGAGTGGCAGTCGCTGGTGCGCACGGTGAACCTGCGCAACCTGGGCCCGGGCGAGGTGCGCGCGTACCTGGAGCGGCGCGAGGTGCCGCCCGAGCAGCACCAGGCGGTGCTCGACTTCACCCACGGGCACCCGCTGGCGCTGACCCTGGTGGCCGACGTGCTGGAGCAGCGCCCCGGGCAGGCGTTCCAGCCCGGCGAGGCGCCCGACGTGATCCGCGTCCTCCTCGAGCGCTTCGTGCAGAAGGTGCCGAGCCCCGAGCACCGCACCGCGCTGGAGGCGTGCGCGCTGCTCAAGGCGGTGGCCGAGCCGCTCCTGGCCGAGGTGCTGGGCGTGGACGACGCGCACGAGCACTTCGAGTGGCTGCGCTCGCTCTCGTTCGTGGACTCGGGGCCGCTGGGGCTCTTCCCGCACGACCTGGCGCGCGACGCCCTCTCGGCCGACCTGCGCTGGCGCAACCCCGAGCGCTTCGCCGAGCTGCACGCCCGGGCGCGCGCCTACTACGCCCGCCGCCTGGCCGAGACGCGCGGCGGCGAGCAGCAGCGGGTGCTGGCCGACTACATGTACCTCCACCGCGACAACCCCGTCGTCAAGCCGTTCATCGACTGGGCCGAGACGGGCACCACGGTGCCGTACCCCCCGCGGCGCGAGGACTGGGCGGCGCTCGGCGAGATGGTGGCGCGCCACGAGGGCGAGGAGTCGGCGCGGCTGGCGGAGCACTGGTTCGCCCGCCAGCCCGAGGGGGTGCTGGTGTTCCGCGGCACGCACCAGGAGGCGGCGGGCTTCATGAGCATGCTGCGGCTGGAGGAGGTGACGGACGAGGACGCGGCGCCCGACCCCGCCGTCCGCGCGGCGCTCGGCCACCTGCGCCGGGCGGCGCCGCTGCGCCGCGGCGAGCGGGCCACCTACTTCCGCTTCTGGATGGCGGCCGACGGGTACCAGTCGGTCTCCGCCATCCAGAGCCTGGTGTTCCTGAAGGCCGCGCAGCACTACCTGACCACGCCGGGGCTGGCCTATTCCTTCTTCCCCCTGGCCGACGCGGAGTTCTGGACGCCGTTCTTCGCCTACGTGGACCTCTTCACCGTCCCCGGCGGCGACTTCGAGGTGGGCGGGCGCCGCTACACCGTCTTCTGCCACGACTGGCGCGCCGTGCCGCCGATGATCTGGCTGGACATCCTGGCGAAGCGCGAGACCGGCCTGGCGCCGCCCGAGGGCGAGGCCGCGCCGGCCGCGCCCTCGCCCCGGGAGCGCGTGGCGGTGCTGGGCGAGCGCGAGTTCGCCGACGCGGTGCACGAGGCGCTCAAGTGCTACGCGAAGCCGCGCGAGCTGCGCTCCAGCCCGCTGCTGCGCTCGCGGATCGTGGTGGAGCGCGCGGGCGCGGAGTCGTCCGAGGCCGAGCGGGTGGGCGCGCTGCAGGCGCTCCTGCGCGAGGCCGCCGAGCCGCTGCGCGAGGCGCCGAAGCTCCGGAAGTTCTACGACGCGCTGCACCACGCCTGCTTCGAGCCCGCCCCCAGCCAGGAGCGCGCCGCCCAGCGCCTGTACATCTCCTTCAGCTCCTTCCGCCGCCACCTGAAGGAGGGCGTGGACCACGTCGCCGACGCCCTCTGGCGCCGCGAGGTCGGCGGCGCCTGATCTTCCCTCCCGACGCACTTCCGACGAAAAGCCTCACACGGAGTCAACGGAGTCAACGGAGTCAACGGAGTCAACGGAGTCAGCAGAGAACCCCCGTAGTTCTCCGTTAACTCCGTTTCCTCCGTGTGAGACGTTCAGTTATGGATCTTGATCCCGAACGACCCTAAGCGAGTTGGTAGAAGAGGCTTCCCGGACACCGGATCTTCCGATTACCATCTCTCGTACGTCGGTGACGGCGATCCCTTTTCCGGAGGCGAGCCATGGACGCGCCCCACCCCACCCCGCCGCCGGGCGGCGAGACGGCGCCGCGGGCGACCCCCGCGCCGTCCGAGGCCGAGCAGACGCTCGTCCGCGCCGCCTGCCGGCTCCCCGAGGCCGACCGCCGGGCGCTTGCCGCATGGGCCGAGGCGCTGATCAGCATCCGCCGGACGGAGGCGTCCGCGCTGCGCAAGGCGATCCTGGCCGTGCGGCTGGAGGAGACGGGGCGCGTCCTGGCGCCGATGGTCCGCGTCACCGGGCGGCTGCTGTACGACCTGGCCTGGCGGGACCGCACCTGGGCCGCGCGGCTGGGGATCGGCGCCGCGGGGCTCGCGGCGGCGGCGGTCGGCGGGCAGGGGGCGGGGATCGCGGCGCTCGGCGGGGCGGTGGGCGTGCCGCTCTGGGTGGTGCTGGGCGCGGGCGGCACCTTCGCCGGCACGCTGGTGGACGAGCTGCGCCGCTCGCTGGAGCGGGGCGGGGCGGACTGCGGGGCGCGGGAGATCGACGGGCCCGTGGTCGACGCCGAGTACCGCATCGTCCCCGGCAGCGACGACATGCCGCTGGTGGAGGTGCTCCCCGAGGGCGACGAGCCGGCGCCGCCGCGCGAGCCGCTCTGGCGGGTGTTCCGCCGCGCCTACCGCGAGGCCCGCGCCCGCCAGCGCGCGCTGGGCGGGGAGGAGGTCGGGTAGGACAGGGGCGATGCGGAAAGAAGAGCGGGGCCGCTCCCGGCGTGGGCGCGGCCCCGCTGCGCTTCCGCAGACCGTCTTCGGAGAGCGATCAGAGGGCGATGGCCGGCTGGCCCTGGAAGACCACCTGCGTGCCGGCGAGCTGGTCGCCCAGGCGCTGCTGGTTGTTCGCGATCAGGTAGATCTCGTACACGAAGAGCCCGAGCTGCGCCAGGCTGGCCGCGAACCCGACGAACGCCCCCAGGATCGGGACGAAGCCCAGCGCGCCGCCCGCAAAGCCGACGGCGAGGGGCAGGTTGCGCTTGATCGACTCGGTGGCCGTGATCGGGCCGCCGCTGCTGGTCACCACGGCCAGCCCCAGCACCTTCTTGCCCGGCGAGCGGCCCTGCAGCGCGACGTCGCGCAGGAGGATGACGGCGGCGGCGGCCGCTGCACCCACCGAGACGATCAGGCTGCTCACGAATCCCGAGGCGAACGCCGCGATGATCCCGACGAAGACGAAGGCGCCGTATGCCACGCCTGCGATCACGCAGTCGATGAACAGCGCGATCCCGCGCTTCACCAGGTCGGGCTGGCCGGTGACGGGAGCGGGCACGTACTGTACGGGGGAAGGTCCGCCGGGCTGCTGCGCGCCGGGGTTAGCCTGCGTGCGAGGGGTCTCCTGGTCCATGAGGTACCTCCTGCGGGTAGGGAGAAGTGGCGGGAGCCACCCGCCGCGTCCGGCGGACGCCGGAGGGCCGGCCCGCCACGGGAACGCTGGGGATCGCGGGGCCGCGCGCGGAGGCGAGCCGGGCCCACGGGGGAGTGCGGTGCGCGAGAGCACCGGCGGCGGCGCGCGGCCAGGCGGGAGCGCCCGGGTCGAGACCCGGCGCGGGGCGGAGACCGTTGTCCTCGGGAGAGGGGGACGTCCGCAGCGCTTCCAAGGGCGCGCCTCTGCGGTGCTGGGGCGGCGGAAGCCGGACGGCGCCGCCGGCCCCGTTCACGCGGGGATACTGGATGGTAAACGTAGTTTTCGGCAGTGTCAAGCCGCGACGCGCCACGGACTTAGCCGTAGAGCGGCCGAAGCGGGGAATTGGCGCCGTCGGGCCCGTCCCTTCCGGGTGCGCCGGGGCGGCCCGAACGCCGGGCTTGCGGCCCCACTCCGCCGCGCGCCATCATCCAGCGCCGACCGAAGTTTCTTGCGCTCCCGCCACCCCGATCCTCCATGGACATCGACCGTCCCAAGCTCATCGGCCTCGCCGTGCTGGCGGCGCTCGTGGTCTTCCTCCTCGGCTTCCTCCCGCAGTGGTCGCGCGCCAACCGGCGGGGCGAGGAGCTGCGCGACACACGGCACGAGCTGCGCATGGCGCGGTTGGAGGGGCGCCTGGGCGCCGCGCTCACCGAGAGCCTGCGCAGCAACTACGAGCGCTCCCGCCAACTCATGGCCGACTTCTTCGGCGAGCTGCAGGGGAGCGTGGGCGAGGTGGAGGACGCGAGTCGGCGCCAGGCGCTCCAGGGCGTCCTCGCGCAGCGCGACGAGATCATCACCCTGCTCTCCCGCGCCCAGCCCGAGAGCACCCAGCGCCTGATGCTCCTCTACACGGCCTACCACGCGGCGATGAACCCGGCCGACCGCCCGGCGATCACCCCGCCGGCCCCGCCGCCCGCGCCCACGCCGGCCCCCGCCCCGGCGCCGCCCGCCAAGAACCCGCCGGGGAAGCGCTAGGCCCCGGCCCGGCCGATCCAGCGGTAAAAGAACTGGATCACGCAGAGCAGCAGAGCCAGCAGAGAACAACGCTTTCCTCTGCCGACTCTGCTCTGCGTGAGACATTCCGGAGTTGAACACGGCGTGGCGGCAGGCGTCTGCGCGAATCGCCAGCCACCAGCACCGGCCGGGTAGATCCCTCGGGTCGCTACCGCGCCCCTCGGGATGACATCATCGTGGGAAACGACGGCCCATCGAAGGGCGAATACGAGACGCCGCCCGACGAGACTCCCGCCGGGCGGCGCTTCGCACTTCGCACTTCGCACTTCGCACTTTCAGGCTGCCTCCGCCGCGCTCCGGAGCGCCTCGCGGGCGGCGCGGTAGCCCTCCTCCAGGAAGAACTGTGTGCGGTCGAAGTCCCACCCGCCCAGGTGGCCGATGCGGGGGCGGATGTAGACCACCGGCGGGCCCTCGTCCAGGCGCTCCAGGCAGCGGTTGCGCTGCTCGTTCAGGTTCAGCGTGAGCACCCGGTCGTGGATGGCGATCATCCCCCGCTCGAAGTACCCGTCGTCGGGCGGCACCATCTCCGAGCCCACGTCCACGGCCACGATCCGCTCCGCCCCCCATTCCGCGGCCGCCCGCACCGGGAGCACGTCCAGCACGCCGCCGTCCACCAGCACGTCGCCACCCAGGCGCGCGGGGGGGAAGTAGATGGGGATGGCGCAGCTCGCGTAGACCGCGTCCACCGGCGGCACGTCGTCGCGGGCGCCGGTGCCGAACCACACCTCCTTGCCGGAGACCAGCGAGACCGCGTTCACCCGCACCGGCAGGCGCGCCTCGGCGAAGCTCTTCAGCGGCAGGGTCCGGCGGATCCACTCGCGGTAATGGTCGCCGTCGAAGACCGCCTCCTCGCGCACCCCGCCCATCCACACCGCGCGCCGGTTGATGGAGACGATGTCGTCCTTGGTGAGGGCGCGCGCCACCTTGGCCAACTCGCGCCACCCCGAGCCGCCGGCCAGCGACGCGCCGATCAGGGCGCCGATGCTGCACCCCATCACGGCGTCCACGCGCACGCCGGCCTCCTCCAGCGCCTTCCAGACGCCGATGTGCGCCACGCCCTTCATTCCCCCGCCCCCCAGCACCAGCACCGTGCCGCGGGGCTCGGAGGCTGCCCGGATGCGGTCCATCGCCATTACGCCCCCATCGGTTCGGACTGCCGTCCACGTGCCGTGTAAACGCATGTACCGAGCCAGCTTGCGTGCGCTCTCCCCCGCACGCTTCTTGCGACCCCGCCGCCGCGCGCCGGCCGTGCTTGACGTACGCTCCCACGGCCAGTAGGTTGCCGGTTGATATGGAGAATCATTCTTGAAAAGTCCCTTCCGGGGGAGCGGAAGCGCTCCGCCGGGGTAGAAACGGGGCTCCACCACGCACGAACCCAGCGCGGCCGGCCCGGAGCCGGCCCGAGACGAAGACGGAGAGACAGTCGATGGCCGAACCGCTGCTCAAGATCACCGACCTCCACGCGGAGATCGCCGAAGAGGGGACGGAGATCCTGAAGGGAGTGGACCTGGAGCTGAACGAGGGGGAGATCCACGCCATCATGGGGCCGAACGGCTCCGGGAAGAGCACGCTGTCGAAGGTGGTCTCGGGACACCCGGCCTACGAGGTGACCGACGGCGACATCCTCTTCCGGGGCGAGAGCGTGCTGGACATGGAGCCCGACGAGCGCGCCCGCGCGGGGATCTTCCTGGCGTTCCAGTACCCGGTGGAGATCCCGGGCGTGTCGGTCGCCAACTTCATGCGCACGGCGCTGTCGGCCAAACGCGGCGAAGAGGTCGACGTGTTCGACTTCCAGGAGGAGCTCGAGGCGCGGATGGAGATGCTGGACATGGACCCGGCGTTCGCGCTCCGCTCGGTGAACGAGGGCTTCTCGGGCGGCGAGAAGAAGCGCAACGAGATCCTGCAGCTCGCCATGCTCGAGCCGGTGCTGGCGGTGATGGACGAGACCGACTCGGGGCTCGACATCGACGCCCTGAAGATCGTAACCGCGGGGATCAACAAGATCAAGGCCGAACGGCCCGAAATGGCCGTCCTGCTGATCACGCACTACCAGCGGATGCTCAACTACATCGTCCCCGACCGGGTGCACGTGATGGTGGACGGGCGCATCATCCGCTCCGGCGGCGCCGACCTGGCGCTGGAGCTGGAGGAGCGCGGGTACGACTGGCTGCGGGAGACGGCGGAGGTATAGTCCTGAGTGCTTAGTCCTTAGTGTCTTAGTACCTTCAGTCAAGCACCAAGGACTAACCCACTAAGGACTAAGCACTACCGGCTCCGCCCTACGAGGATTCAAAGGAGAAGGCACCATGCCTTACAACCCGGACGTCGCCGAGCTCGGCCTCGACCAGTACAAGTACGGCTTCCGCGACGAGGAAGACTACGTCTTCAAGAGCCGCAAGGGGCTCGACGAGGAGATCGTGCGGCAGATCTCCGAGCACAAGGGCGAGCCGCAGTGGATGCTCGACCTGCGGCTGAAGGCGCTCAAGCACGCGCAGAAGCGCCCGTGGCCCACCTGGGGCGGCGACATCTCGGGGCTCGACTTCGACGAGATCTACTTCTACATCCGCCCCTCGGAGCGGGTGGGCCGCACCTGGGACGAGGTCCCCGAGACCATCAAGAACACCTTCGAGCGCCTGGGCATCCCCGAGCAGGAGCGGCGCATCCTGGCCGGCGCGGGGGCGCAGTACGAGAGCGAGGTGGTCTACCACTCGCTGCGCAAGGAGTGGGAGGAGCAGGGCGTCATCTTCAAGGGGATGGACGACGGGCTCAAGGAGCACGAGGACCTGGTCCGCCAGCACTTCGGCACGGTGGTCCCCTTCCGCGACAACCTGTTCGCGGCGGTGAACACGGCCGTGTGGTCGGGCGGCTCCTTCGTCTACGTGCCCAAGGGGGTCAAGCTCGACATGCCGCTGCAGGCGTACTTCCGCATCAACGCGGAGAGCATGGGGCAGTTCGAGCGCACGCTGATCATCGTGGAGGAGGGCGCCCAGGTGCAGTACATCGAGGGGTGCACCGCTCCCTCGTACTCCAAGGACTCGTTCCACTCCGGCGTCATCGAGATCATCGTCAAGGACGGCGGCCGGATGCGCTACACCACCATCCAGAACTGGTCGCACAACGTCTACAACCTGGTCACCCAGCGCGCGGTGGTCGGGAAGGACGCCACCATGGAGTGGGTGGACGGCAACCTGGGGTCGAAGTTGACCATGAAGTACCCCTCGTGCTACCTGAACGGCGAGGGCGCGCGCGGCGAGGTGCTCTCGATCGCGTACGCCGGCCCGGGGCAGCACCAGGACGCGGGCGGGAAGGTGATCCACAACGCGCCGCACACCTCGTCGCGCATCGTCAGCAAGTCGATCTCGCGGGGCTCGGGGCGCAGCTCGTACCGGGGGCTGCTGCAGGTGAACCCGGGGGCCAAGTTCGCCAAGAGCAACGTGGAGTGCGACGCGCTGCTGCTGGACGAGGAGGCGCGCACCGACACCTACCCGTACATCGAGATCCAGGACGAGCACGCGCAGATCGGCCACGAGGCCACGGTCAGCAAGATCGGAGACGAGCAGCTCTTCTACCTGATGAGCCGCGGCCTCTCCGAGGACGAGGCGGCCACCATGGTGGTGCGCGGCTTCATCGAGCCGATCGCCAAGGAGCTGCCGCTGGAGTACGCGGTGGAGCTGAACCGCCTGATCGAGCTGGAGATGGAAGGCAGCGTAGGGTGAACGGCAGTGCCCGGTGCCCAGTCCCAAGTGCCCAGTAACACATCGCGGTTCCTGGGCACTGGGCACTAGGCACTGGGCACTTTCTCGATTCGGAACGAAAGACCGTGAGCGATACGACGACTGCGGCCGCGCCGGCGACGGGGGTCTTCACCCGCGACCAGGTGGAGATCCTGGCCACGCGCAAGGTGGAGGCGGACTGGCTGCGCGAGGCGCGCCTGGCCGCGCACGACGCCTTCGCCGCCGCGCCGATGCCCGCGAGGAGCGACGAGGACTGGCGCTACTCCTGGCAGAAGCTGGGGAAGGCGCTGCGCTTCGATGCCTATTCGTTCGCCGAGGAGCGGGCGCCGGTCGACTCCGGCGACGCGCTCCCCGCCGGGCTCGCCGCGCTGATCCGGGACGCGGGCGAGGCCTCGGCGCGGCTGGCGCAGGTGGACGCGTCGGTGGTCTGGCGCGAGGTGCCGGAGGAGCTGGCGGCGCAGGGCGTCGTCTTCACCTCGCTGGAGAGCGCGGCGCGCGAGCGCCCCGAGCTGGTGCGGCGCTTCCTGGGGACGGCGCTCACCCCCGACGCCGGGAAGTTCGCCGCCATGGCCGAGGCGTACTGGACGGGCGGCGTCTTCGTGTACGTGCCCAGGGACGTGCGCGTGGAGCTGCCGCTCCGCGCCTGGCGCTGGATCGGCGAGGGGGGCAGCGCCGTGTTCGGGCGCACGCTGGTGGTGGCCGAGAGCGGCGCGCAGGTCTCCTTCGTCGACGAGCTGGCCTCGGACGACTTCGGGCGCGGGGCGCTGCACGTCTCCGGCGCCGAGATCTTCGCCGACGAGGGCGCGCAGGTGACCTACGTGGCCGTGCAGCGCTTCGGCCGCGGCGTGGTGCACCTGCAGACCGACCGGCTCCAGGCGGGGCGCGACGCCCGGATCACCACGCTGTACACCACGCTGGGCGGCGACTTCTCGCGCGCCGACGTGCGCTGCGCGCTCCGGCAGCCGGGCTCGCACGTGGACATGCTGGGGCTCTACATCGCCCACGGCGACCAGCACTTCGACCACGAGACGCTGCAGGACCACGTGGCCCCGCACGCCTCCAGCAACCTGCTCTTCAAGGGCGCGCTGGACGACGAGGCGCGCTCGGTGTTCAGGGGGCTCATCCGCGTGCACCCGAAGGCGCAGCGCACCGACGCGTACCAGACCAACCGCAACCTGGTGCTCTCGGCGCAGGCGCGCGCCGACTCGCTCCCCAATCTGGAGATCCAGGCCGACGACGTGCGCTGCTCGCACGCGGCCACGGTGGGGCAGCTGGACGAGGAGGAGGTCTTCTACCTGCGCAGCCGCGGCATCCCCAAGGGCGAGGCGGTGCGGCTGGTGGTGTTCGGCTTCTTCGGCGAGGTGCTGGAGCAGCTCCCGCTGGAGGGGGCGCGCCAGGAGCTGCTCAGCGCCGTCGAGCGGAAGCTGGCGCGCCAGGGCTAGCGGCGCTCGGGTGGCGTTCGTGCGCGTGGCCCGGCTCGCGGAGCTTCCGGAGGGCGGGGCGCTGGGAGTGGAGGCGGCGGGGCGGCGCATCGCGGTGGCGCGCGTGGACGGCCAGGTGTACGCCTTCGCCGACAACTGCAGCCACCGCGACTTCCCCCTCTCGCTCGGCGAGGTGGACGCCGCCTCGTGCACCGTCACCTGCGAGTGGCACGGCGCCGCCTTCGACCTGCGCACCGGCGAGCCCCTCTGCCCCCCGGCCACGCGCTCGGTCCCCGTCTACCCGGCCAGGGTGATCGGCCCCGACGTGTGGGTGGACCTGCCGTGAAGGATCGGCAAGGCCGGGTGCACGCCGGGAGCCCGGTGCGCGCACCGTCCCCCGCGTCCGAGCCGAAGCCGGCAGTCCGCGCAGGCGGACTTCGTGTCGTCGTTGCAGCGAATTCATTCGCCCCGGCCAATCCCGCCACGGCGGGGCGATTCGCGAAAGAGGTTGCATGAGCGTCTCGACCCTTCCCGCCGCCGCCACCCCGCTCGACGTGGAGCGCATCCGCGCCGACTTCCCGATCCTCGACCAGGAGGTGAACGGGAAGCGGCTGGTCTATCTCGACAACGCCGCCTCCACGCAGAAGCCGCGTCAGGTGATCGAGGCCGTCGACCGCTTCTACCGGCGCGACAACGCCAACGTCCACCGCGGCGTGCACGAGCTGTCGCACCGCGCCACCGAGGCGTACGAACAGGCGCGCGGCAAGGTGGCCCGCCTCATGGGCATCGCCGACGAGGGCGAGCTGGTGTGGACGCGGGGGACCACCGAGGCGCTGAACCTCATCGCCTACTCCTGGGGGCTGGAGAACGTCCGCGCGGGCGACGAGATCCTCCTCTCCGTGCTGGAGCACCACTCAAACCTGGTCCCCTGGCAGATCCTGGCCCAGCGCACGGGCGCCAGGCTGCGCTTCCTGGACATCGACGGGCAGGGGCGCCTGGACCTGGCGCAGGTGGACGACCTGCTGACCGAGCGCACGAAGCTGGTCTCCGTCTCCCACGTCTCCAACGCGCTGGGGACGGTGAACCCCGTCTCCGAGATCGCCGCGCGGGCGCACGCCGCGGGGGCGCTCATGGTGGTCGACGGGGCCCAGTCCGCGCCGCACCTGCCGGTGGACGTGCCCAGCCTGGGAGCCGACTTCTACGCGTTCAGCGGCCACAAGATGTGCGGGCCCACGGGAATCGGCGGGCTGTGGGGGCGGCGCGCGCTGCTGGAGGCGATGCCGCCCTTCCACGGCGGCGGCGACATGATCGACGTGGTGGAGCTGGAGCGCTCCACCTACGCGCCCCTGCCGATGAAGTTCGAGGCGGGCACCCCGCACATCGCGGGCGCCGTGGGCCTGGGCGCGGCGGCCGACTACCTGGGCGCCGTCGGCCGCGACGCCGTCATGGCGCACGAGCGGCACCTGATGGCGTACGCCCTGGAGCGCCTGGCCGAGGTGCCGGACCTGGCCGTGCACGGCCCGCGCGACGTCGCCGAGCGCTCCGGGGTGGTGAGCTTCTCGCTGGCCGACGTGCACCCGCACGACATCGCCACCATCCTGGACCAGGAGGGGGTGGCGGTGCGCGCCGGCCACCACTGCTGCCAGCCGCTGATGCGCCGCATGTGCCTGCCGGCCACCGCGCGCGCCTCGTTCTACCTCTACACCGGCGCCGACGACGTCGACCGCCTGGTGGAGGGGCTGCACCGGGCGCGCGCCCTCTTCGGCTACTGACCCGGGCGCGGCGTCCGGGGACTGGCGCCGGACTCCCGGGCGGTGCCATTCTGAGGGAGGTCCCGCGCCGACCCTCGCCCGCGACGTGAGCACCGCATGAGCCTCCCGCTCGAAGCGCTGTACCAGGAAGTGATCCTCAAGCACTACCGCCACGCGCCGCGCCGGGGCGACCTGGACGCGCCCGACGCGGTGGTCACCATGCGCAACCCCACCTGCGGCGACGACATCGTCCTGCAGCTCCGGGTGAAGGACGGGGTGATCGAGGACGCGCGCTTCCAGGGCCAGGGGTGCGCCATCTCGCAGGCCTCGGCGTCGATGATGACGCAGATGATCGTGGGGAAGAGCTTCGGCGAGGCGGAGCCGCTCCTGGCCCGCTTCCGCGACATGATCCACGGCGACGCCGACGCCGCGCGCGACAGGGTGCTGGGCGACCTGCGCGCCCTCTCCGGCGTCGCCAAGCTCCCGCGCCGCGTCAAGTGCGCCATGCTCCCCTGGGACGCGCTGGAGGAGGCGCGGAAGCAGGTCTCCCCCGCCCCGGAGCCGTAGGACCGGCCGCCGCTTCCGGAAGCGGCGCCCGCGCGGTTATCTTCCGTCTCCCTTCGGCGGTTCCGCACGACCTCTCGCCACCCCCGCAGCCGCTCCGCAGTTCAGGAGACTTCGATGCACGCCAACACGAACACCCGCAGGTGGATCCTGGGCCTCGGCGCGGCCGCGGCGATGGGGATGCTCGGCCTGCTGACCCTGCTCATGATCGGCGCCTTCAACACCGGCTTCGCGGGGCTGGTGGTGGGGATGGT
>DASVWD010000071.1 GCA_036389795.1 Longimicrobium sp. | reverse complement strand
GCCTGCGTCTCGCGCAGGCGCCCGGCGGCGGAGCTTGTATCGCCGACCCCTGGTCCCGCTACCGCATCAGGCGGAGGAAGCGCAGGAGGATCGGGAAGAAGCGGCCCAGGACCTTGATGATCAGGCCGAGGACCACCGTCTTGAAGAAGGCGCGGAGGAGGAGTAGCATCGTCAGCTGGCGGTTCGGGTCGACGGTTCTTGCTCGGCGTTGTCGTACGCTCGGGCCCCCGCGATGGTTTCAGCGCCCCGCGTTCGCGCCCCCGCCCACCCCCGGGGCGCGGATCTCGAAGAGCGTGGGCCACAGCTTCCCCGTCACGAACAGGCGGTCGGCCGCCGGGTCGTAGGCGATCCCGTTCAGCACCGCCTCGTTGTCGGTGGGCTGGGGCGTGGGGACCAGCCCCGACAGGTCCAGCCACGCCTTCACCCGCCCGGTCTCGGGGTCGATGCGGGCCACGCGCCGGTCGTGCCACACGTTCGCCCACACCTCGCCGCGCACCCACTCCAGCTCGTTCAGCTGGTGCACCGGCTGGCCGCCGTCGGTCACCTCCACCGTGCGCGTGACCGCCGCGGTGGCCGGGTCCAGGAAGCGCAGCACGTTCGACCCGTCGCTCAGGATCAGCGACGTCCCGTCGGTGGTGAGCCCCCACCCCTCGCCCTCGTACGGGAAGGTGCCCTGCTGCCGGAGCGTCCCCACGTCGTAGATGAAGCCCATCCCGTCCTGCCAGGTGAGCTGGTAGAGCCGCCCGCCCAGGAGCGCCAGCCCCTCGGCGAAGTGCCGCTCGGGCACCGCCACCTTCTCCAGCACCTCGCCCGTCTCCAGCCGCACCCGGCGCAGCGAGCTCTCGCCGTAGCGGCCCGTGCTCTCGTACAGCTGGCCGTCGTGGAAGACGAGCCCCTGCGTGAACGCCGCGGGGTCGTGCGGGTAGCTGCGCACCTGCTCCGCCGCCACGGTGGGCGCCGCGGGCTCGGCCGCCTCGCCCTTGGCGGTCCCGCTGCCGTTGCACGCTCCCAGGGTGAGGGCCATCGCCGCCATCGTCGTGAGGGTCGTGAGAGTCCCGCGCATGGTCAATCCTCCGCCCTTGCCGCTTTCGACCCCAGCCAGCCGCGCCGGAGCGCCCGCATGGCGTCCGTGACCGGGAGCCCCGCCTTCTCGTAGGTGACCACCTCCAGCCCCGGGTTCCCGGCGAGCACCACCGGGATCGTCCGCCGCTCGCCGCGCTGCTCCACCTCCAGCTGCACCGTCTCGCCCACGCGCCGGCGGCGGGCCACGGCCACCATCGAGTCGCTGGTGGGGGTGGGGACCCCGTCCACCGCGCGGATCACCGCCAGCCGGTCGATCCCCGCCGGGTAGAGCGACCCGCCCTGCACCGGCGTCTGCACCACCAGCGCGCCGCTGGAGTCCGGCGCGTCGTCCAAGAGCGCGCCGAACCAGGGCCGCTCCGGGTTCGCCTTCCGCAGCAGGAACCCGGCCGCGCCGAGGAGGCGCTCGTAGTCCACCGCGTCGCGCCCCTCCACGTAGCGCTGGAAGAAGTCTGCCGCGAAGGCGGGGTCGCGCGTCACCTCGCCCAGCACGCGGCGCAGGTCGGCCAGCGTGTAGGGGCGCGCCGGGGCCAGCGCCGGCGTCTGGTGCCGCCCGAAGTCGCGCCAGAGGGCCCGCATGTAGTCGTCCAGGGTGACGCCGGGGAAGCGGGTGCGGAGCGTCAGGTCCAGCCCCAGCCCGATCCCGGCGCCCCAGGTGTAGTACGAGATGAAGGTGTTCTGCCGGTTCTGCGGGTCGATCGAGACGGCGGCGTCCACGAACGGCGCCTGCATGCTCATCTCCACCGCGCTGAAGTACCGCCGCCCCGGCGCGGTGACCACGTCCGACACGGTCCCCGAGAGCGCGTCGGCGTACTCGTCGTCGCTGTAGATCCCGGCGCGGCGGATGAAGAGGTCGTCGTAGTAGCTGGTGAAGCCCTCGGCCAGCCACAGCTCGCCCGACATGTTCTCGCGCTCGAAGTCGAACGGCTCCAGCGAGCGCGGGCGCAGCCGCTCCACGTTCCACGAGTGGAAGAACTCGTGCGAGAGCGTCCCCAGGTTCCCCAGCACCTCCCGGCGGGTGGCGAGCGAGCGGGTGCTGACCAGGATGGTGGAGTTGCGGTGCTCCATCCCGTCGCCGTTCACCCACGGCAGGTAGTCGGCGATGAAGGTGTAGGTGCCGAAGTCGTACCCCGCCGGCTCCCCCCACATGGCGATCTCCTCCGCGACCACCTTCCGCGCCAGCGCCGCGAAGGAGTCCACCTGCGCCTCGGTCCCCGCGTGGTGCACGGCCAGGCGCACGGTCTGCGGCGTCCCGTCGGCGCGGCGCACCTGCCAGGTGCGGAGCGTGAACGGGGAGATCTCGGTGGGCGAGTCCATGAAGTACTGCAGGTTCGGCGCGGTGAACGTCGCCGAGTCGGCCGTGGGCGCGAGCTGCGTGGCCACCCGCCACCCCGCGGGGCGGGCGAAGGTGACGCGGACCGGCGCGTCGGCCATCCCCCGCGCCCACAGGAAGGTGGCCGGCATGTTCAGGTGGGCGTGGGTGCGGTCGATTCCCGCGTACGTCCCGTCGGCGCGGTCGCCGAAGAGGGTGTAGGTCACGCGCACGGTGCCGTCGTGCCCCGCCACGTCCCACTGGTGCGGGTTGGGGCGGGTGACGACGAGCGGCCGGCCGGCCCCGTCGAACGCGCGCAGGTTGTAGACGTTCTTGGCGAACTCGTGCAGCGCGTAGCGCCCGGGCGAGGAGCGGCTCATGCGCGCCTCCAGCGGACGGCCGCGCGGGACGCCGTGGAAGGTGGCGGTGACCTCCGCCTCGTGGTGCACGGCGTTGGGGAAGGAGACCTCGTAGGTGACCTGGCGCTGCTGCGCGGCGGCGACGGTCGGGGCGAGCGCCAGGAGCAGCGCGGAGGCGGCGCGCCGGGCGCCGCGGAGCGGGATCGGGTGCATGGGAGCGGTGTCGGGGTCTGTCGGCCGGGACCCATCAGAGTAGCGCGCCGCGCCGGCCGGGGCCAGCGGGGTACACGAGCCGCCCGCCGGAAGGTCCGGCGGGCGGCTCACGACACTCGTGCCGAAGGGGCTTCCCTCCGGCGCGGCCGGGGTCAGCAGTAGTACTTGCCGCACATCGGCGTCGGGTCGACCGGCTCGGTCTCGGCCGGCTCGACGGTGACGGAGTACTGGGCGGAGGTGTAGCTTACGCCTCCCGAGGTCACGATCACGCGCAGGTAGAAGGACGGTGCGAGGGAGCCGACGCTGCGGGTGTACGAGCTCGCCGTCCCCACGTTGCTCCACGTGGTGCTGCTCGCCGCCCGGTACTGCCACTGGTAGGTGTACGTGCCGGTGCCGCCCGACGCGTTCGCGTACCAGGTGCCGGACGTGCCGCCGTACATGTAGTTGGGCCCGGTGATGTTCGCCGACAGCGCGGCGATGCTGACGGTGACCAGCTTCGAGGCGGAGGCGCTCATGCCCGCCGAGGTGACCGTCACGCGCAGCTCGAACGAGGGGTTCCCCGCGGCGACGCTGCGCGCGTACGAGCTCCCGCTCCCCACCACCGACCAGGCGCCGCCCTGCACCCGGTACTCCCAGGTGTAGGCGTACGAGCCGTCCCCGCCGGTGGCGTTCGCCTGCCAGGTGTAGGTGCCCGCGCTGGAGATCGTGCTCGCCCCGGTGATGTTCGCCGAGGGCGGAGTGATGCTGACCGCGACAAGGTGTGTGTCGGAGGCGGAGAGGCCGCCCGAGGTGACCGTCACGCGCAGCTCGAACGACGGGTCGGACGCGGCGACGCTGCGGGCGTACGAGCTCCCCGTCCCCACCACCGTCCAGACGGCGGCGCCCTGCACCCGGTACTCCCAGGTGTAGGCGTACGAGCCGTCCCCGCCGGTGGCGCCCGCCTGCCAGGTGTAGGTGCCCACGCTGGAGACCGTGCCCGGCCCGGTGACGTTCGCGCCCACCGGCGGCATACCGAGCACCGGGTCGACGTACAGCAGGCGGTTGGGCGAGAGGCTGCCGGGGTTCAGCACCACCCCGGCGGTGGCGTTGTTCACCACGAAGGCGTGCGCGTCGGCCGGGGTCGCGCCCGGGTTGGCCTGGAGGAAGCGGGCGACGGTGCCGCTGACGTACGCCGCCGCCATCGAGGTGCCGTTGCGGGTCGCGGTGGCGTTGTCGCTCCCGCCGCTGGCGGAAAGGACGGAGACGCCGGGGGCGAACACGTCCAGGCAGTACCCCCAGTTGGAGGAGGACCAGCGCGTGTCGCCCGCGTCGGTGGCGCCCACCGTGAGCACCCCGGCCTGCCACCCCGGCGAGATGGCGCAGACGTCGGCGTTGCTGTTCCCCGCGGCCGCCACCAGCAGGACGCCGGCGTCGAGCAGGTTCCGCACCGCCTCGTCGGACGCGGCGCTGGTGCCGGCGAACGTCAGGCTCGCGTTGACGACGGCCGGCTTCACGTGGTTGGAGCGGATCCAGTCGATCCCGGCCACGAAGGCCGAAGTGGTCCCCGACCCGTTGCACCCCAGCACGCGCACCGAGCGCAGCGTCGCCTGCTTGGCCGCGCCGTAGGTGGCGCCGCCGGCCAGGGCGGCCACGCCGGTGCCGTGGCCGTTGCAGTCGCCGCTCTGCCCGTCCATGACCATGTCCGCGCCGAACGCCGCGCGCCCGCCGAACTCCGCGTGGGTGAGGCGGATGCCCGTGTCGGCCACGTAGACGTTCACGCCGGCGCCGCTGGCGAACCAGGTGTAGTCGCCGCTGAGCGGGAGGGCGCGCTGGTCGATGCGGTCGAGCCCCCAGGGCGCGCCGGTCTGGACGCCGGCCGCGCGCACCACCTGGTCGGCCTCCACGTAGGCCACGCGCGGGTCGCGGCGGAGCGCGGCGGCGGCGCCGGGGGGCAGGGTGGCCGCGAAGCCGCGCAGGGCGTGCTCGTAGACGAAGTGCAGGGTGCCGCCGTGGGCGCGGACCAATTCCCACGCTTCGTCGCCGGGCCGGGCCACACGGTCGTCGAAGACCACGATGTAGCGGTCGCGCACGTCCAGGCCCACGGCGGCGGACGCCGCCGGCGCCTCCGGCGCAAGCGCAGCCGGCTGCGTGGCGTCGGTGCAGGCGGCGGCCAGCCACGCCAGGGCGGCCGGGAAAAGGAATCGGGCCGTTCGTCTCATGCGTACTCCTTGAGCGTTTCCCCCGCGAGGGTGGGCGGCCGTCCCCGGGGGTGAGGACGGTGCTGCTCCTGCTTACGCCCGCCGGGACCGGCACGGGTCCCGGCGTGCGTAAACAATGTCCTGTATGTGGCTGAGGGCACTGGCTGGCCTGCCATGGCCGCGGGCAGCGGCACGGGTGTGCATTGGCAGGCCTGATCGCGCCGCGGAGGGCGGGCGCGATTCGTGTCTGGAAACATATGTAGCATTCAATATTACGCAAGTCAAGCCCTGGCAATAATTTAGATCAATTTTTCACCGTGGATTTACCGCGCGTAGGATCGAGTTTCGAGGCGATGCACAGACCGCTTTAAAGGGAGTGGATGTCACCGGAGCCGGTCGGCAAACGCAAGCGCCCCTCCCGCGGGGGAGGGGCGCTTGTATGACGTGGATCGTGCGCGGCGTCAGGCCTGCGCCTCGGCCAGTTCCATGCTCGCCGGCGGGCGGCGGTGGCGGGTGAGGTCGTCCTCCGGCTCCGCGTCCTTGATCCTCACTAAGGGAGATCGCGATCGGGCGGCCTGCCGAAGACGAGAGCGGATCGGGCACCCGGAAGCCGGGTGCCCGATCCGCATCGGTCTACCATCCGGCCGCGGCTACTGCAGGCAGGCCATCCCGCCCGGGTTGGGCGCCACCTCCACCCACCGCTCGCTGTGGCCGGAGTTGCCCGCCGAGTCCGACACGTCGACGGAGACGAAGTACGTGCTGCCGTCGTTGGTGTAGAGCATCCCGCCGGACTCGTCGGTCGGCTGCTGGACGCCGTTCACGTACCAGGCGTAGAAGTAGGGCTGCGTCCCGCCGCTCACGCTCACGTAGTGGCCGCACGTCCCGAACGCGGGCGCGGGCTGCTGCACGCCGATCTCGCCCACCGTGAACGGCGGCGGCGGCGCCGGGGTCACCTCCACCGCCACCGGCGCCGCGGCGACGCCCTCCACCGTCGCCGTCACCGTCGTGTTCCCCACCGCGTTGCCGATCACCACGCCGCCGGAGGTCACCGACGCGACCGCGGTGTTCGCCGACGACCAGGAGACCGTGCGCCCGGTGATGACGCGGCCCTGCGCGTCGTACACCGTGGCGGTGAGCTGCGCGCCGTAGCCCACCTGCACCGACACCGCGCCCGGCGACACCGTCACCGAGGCCACGGCGCGGCGGAGCGCGGGGTCGCTCCAGAGCAGCCGGTTGGGCGACTGGGACCCGGCGTTCGTCACCACCCCGGCGGTGGCGTTGTCGACGATGTAGGCGTGCGCCTGGGCCGGCGTGGCGGCGGGGTTCACCTCCAGGTACTTCGCCACCGCGCCGGCCACGTGCGGGGCGGCGAACGAGGTCCCCGTCCGGGTGGCCGTCGCGGTGTTGCTGCCGATCGACGGCATGACGATGTTCGCCCCCGGGGCGAACACGTCCAGGCAGCCGCCCCAGTTGGACCCCGAGGTCGAGCTCGCCACCCAGCGGCCGTCTCCCGAGCCGGTGGCGCCCACCGTCAGGGCGGTCCGGTTGAGCCCCGGAGAGACCAGGCAGGCGTCGCCGTTGTTGTTCCCCGCCGCCGCCACCACCAGCACCCCCTCGCTGATCAGGGCCTGCACCGTCTGGTCGACCGCGGCAGTGCTCCCCGAGGTGGAGCCCAGGCTCATGTTGACCACCGCCGGCTTCACGTGGTTGGCCCGGATCCAGTCGAGACCGGTGACCACGGCCGAGGCCGTGGCCGCGGGCGTGGTGCACCCCGTGAAGACGCGCACGGCGACGAGTTGCACCCGCTTGGCGACGCCGTAGGTGCTGCCGCCGAGGACGCCGGCCACGCCGGTGCCGTGGCCGTGGCAGTCGGCCCCGGTGCCCCCCACCACGTCGGCGCCCACCGACGCCCGGCCGCCGAAGTCGTTGTGGGTGGTCCGGATCCCCGTGTCCACCACGTAGGCCCGCACGAACTCGCCCTTGGCCTGGTAGGTGTAGGTGCCGGAGAGCGGCAGCGACCTCTGGTCGATCCGGTCCAGCCCCCACGGCGCGCTGCCCTGCGTCTCCTCGAGGGTGTAGACCACGTCGGGCTCCACGTACGCCACGCCCGGGTTGCGGCGGAGCGCCTCGGCCGCACCCGGCGGCAGCGTGGCCGCGAAGCCGCGGATGGCGTGCTCCCACGCGTAGTGCAGCGTCCCCCGGTGCTCCGACACCAGCCGCGCGGCCAGGGCGCGCGGGTCCGCCACGTCGTCCCTGAACACCACGATCCAGCGGTCGCGCACGTCGGTGCTCCCCGCCTGCACCGAGAGCGCGGGCGAGTCGGGGGCGGGCACCGGCGTCGGCGCGTCGGCGCAGGCGGCGAGCGCCAGCGCGACCACCGTGGGGAAGAGGAACCGAGCCGTTCGTCTCATACGTCCTCCTGGGTGAGTTCCCCCCGTGGGTCCGCGGCGCCGTCCCCAGGGGGTGAAGGACGACGGAAAGCTGCAGCCGTACTGGCCGCAATATGGAAATTTTGTTCTCTACGTGGCTGAATACGATCTGCGTACGAAGAGCGGAAACGCTCTCCGTGAACACGGGATGCCGGTGTGGGAGTGTAAACGGATGGTAGTGGCCGGGCGGCGGGAAAGTCAAGCATTTCCTGCCATGCCCGCAATTACCCCCTCCGAATCAGAACTATTTCGGGGTAGCCAGAGGAAGAAGAAGCGCCCCTCCCGGGTCGGGGAGAGGCGCTCCAGATTCTTGTCCTGTTTCGTGGTGCGCCGGCCGGTACGGCCGGCACCCAGGGGTCAGGCCTCCGCTTCGGCCAGCTCCTCGGGGGAAGGCGAGCGGCGGTGGCGGCGGCGGCGGCGGGTGAGGTCGTCCTCCGGCTCCGCGTCCTTGATCCCGGCGAAGGGGATGGCGATCGGGCCGGCGTCGGCGGGCGATCCGTCCACCCTGAGGCCGCCCACCAGGTCGCGCAGCTCGCCCGCGCTGCCGATCAGGCGGCGGGTGGCCTCGCTCACCAGCATCACCGCGCTCTCCTGCTGCGCGGTGGCGGCGCGCACCCCCTCGGCGGTCTCGGCGTGCACCTCGGCCGTCTCGGCCACGGCGGCCACGCCCCCCGCGGCGTCGACCGCGGCCTCGGCGTTGTGCTCCGCCGCCTCGGTGACGCTCTCGGCGGCCACGCGGGTGCGCTCGGCGGCGTCCAGGATCGTGGCCAGCGCGGCGTCGATCTGGTGCGCCACCCGCTCGATCTCGTCCACGTGCGCGGCGCCCGCCGTCATGGTGCGCGCGGCGCCGTTCACCCGCTCGGTGATGGCGCGGGTGATCTGGGCGATGTTCTCGGCCCCGGCGCGCGCCTGGCCGGCCAGCTTGCGCACCTCGCCCGCCACCACCGCGAAGCCGTTCCCCTCGGCGCCGGCGCGCGCCGCCTCGATCGCCGCGTTCAGCCCCAGCAGGTTGGTCTGCTCGGCGATGTCGTTGACCGTCTTCACGAAATCGGTGATGTCGGTCATGGCGCCGTGCAGCGCCGTGGTCTCGGCCGCCGCCTCCTGCACCGCCGACTTGATCTTGATGAGCGTGCCGAGCGTCCGGGCCGTCTCCTCGCGCCGCTCGCGCGCCACGTCGCCGATGGCCGCGGCCAGCGAGGAGACCTCGCGCACGTCGGCCACCACGGCCTGGGCGCGCGAGAGCATGGTCCGGAGCGCCTCGTCCACCCGGCGCAGCTGCGCCACCTGGTCGGCGGCGCCGTCGGACACCTGGGTGATGGAGCGCGTCACCTCGCCCACGGCGGCGCGCAGCTGCTCGGAGATGGCCGAGAGGTCGTCGGCCGAGTGGGTGATGCTGTCGGCCGCGCCGGCCGCTCCCGCGCCGATCCGGGCCAGCGACTCGCTGGTGCGGTTCATCGCCGTGGCCAGCAGCTCCAGCTCGCCGGGGAAGTGCCCGGCGGTGCGCGCGGTGAGGTCGCCGTCGGAGAGCCGCTCGGCGTGGTGCGCCAGGTCGTCGAGCGGGGCGGAGATCGAGCGGATCACCCGCACCACCACGAAGACGGCCACGGCCACCGCCACCAGCAGGAGCCCCACCAGGGCCAGCGCCGAGCGCCCGGCCGACTCCTCCAGCCCGGCGGCCGAGTCGGCCAGGCGGCGGGCCTTGGCGTCGCCCAGCTTCTCCAGGTCGCCCAGCATGGCGGCCTCGATGGCGCGGGCGCTGTCGGTCTGCGCTCTCGCCTCGTCCACGCGCCCCAGCTCCATCAGCCGGCGCGCCACCACGTAGCGCACCTCGGCGTCGGAGAGCGCCTGGTCGATCCCCACCAGCCTGGTCTTGTCGTCGGGACGGATCTCGCGGCGGCGCAGCGTGCGGTGCGTGCCGTGCGTCTGCCAGCGCAGCGAGTCGAAGGCCACGGCGGCCGCGGGGTCGTTCTCCTCGATGTAGCGCGCCGCCACGGCGATCTCGCGCGCCACGCTGGTGGCGAGCGCCGTGGAGAGGCGGGCGTCCTGCTCGACGCCCTGGTTGGCGGAGCGGATGTGCCCGGAGAGCACCCTGAGCGAGCTCCACCCGACCGCGCCGGCGGCGAGCAGGAGCACCAGCAGCACCCCGAAGCCGCCCAGCAGCCGGGTGCGGATCTTCACCCGCGAGACGACTTCGCTCACTGCGCACCTCCTTCCAGGGGCACCAGGGCGC
Source organism: Longimicrobium sp. (assembly GCA_036389795.1). Lineage (NCBI taxonomy): Bacteria > Pseudomonadati > Gemmatimonadota > Longimicrobiia > Longimicrobiales > Longimicrobiaceae > Longimicrobium > Longimicrobium sp. The sequence goes on along the minus strand of DASVWD010000071.1, from coordinate 30,781 downwards.
CGTTGCGGACCTGGGTCATCACGAAGCCGCCGCGCTCGGGGTCGCCGTCGGCGCGGAAGCGGATCTCGCCGGTGACGCCGCGGTAGGCGCGCCCCTCCTTCACCCCGGCCAGCCAGTCGCGGATCCGCTTGCGGTCGCCGCCCACCTCGCCGATCGCCTGGATGAGCAGGTTGGCGGCGTCGTAGGCCATGGCGGCGTTGGCGTCGGGGGTCACCCCGTAGCGCGCCTGGAAGGCGTCGGCGAAGCGCCGGGCCTCGGGGCGGTCGTCGAGGCGCACGGGGGTGGCGATCAGCGCGCCCTCGGCGGCCACGGTGTCGGCGGCCACGCCGGGCCAGCCGTCGCCGGCCAGCCACTGGGTGCGGAAGCCCTGCCGGAGCGCCTCGCGCAGCAGCGCGCGGCCGGAGGGCTCGGTGCCGGCCACGAACACCAGGTCGGGGGCCACCTGACGGTAGTAGGAGACGAACGGCTCCACCTTGCTCCCGTCGCCCGCGATCGGGTCCACGCCGATCGGGCGGCCCGGGTAGGCGGCCAGGAAGGCGCGGGCCAGGTCGCGCCCGTAGACGTTGTTCTCGTAGAGCACCACCACGCGCTGCTTGCCCATGCGCGCGGCGAAGCGGGCCAGGTTGGCGCCGTTGACGCTGTCGTTGACGGTGACGCGGAACACCCAGGGCGAGATGCCGGTGATCTCGGGGCTGGTGGCGCTGGGGACCACGGCGGCCAGCTCGCCGTCGTACTCCGAGGCGGCACCCACCATCCCGCCCGAGTTGGCGTGCCCGACCACGCCCACCACGTCGGGGTTCTCGACGAAGCCGCGGGCGATGGCGCCGGCCTTCACGCCGTCGCCCTCGTCGTCCTGGGCCAGCACCTGCAGGCGCCTGCCGCCGGCGCCGCCCCGGTCGTTGGCCTCGTCCACGGCCATCTCGACGGCGCGGCGCACCATGGTGGCGTAGCCTTCCTTGAACGGCCCGGCGGTGCCGATCACGAGGGTGCCCCCGCCGCGGTCGCAGGCCGCCAGGGCAAGGGCAGCGCAGGCGAGGGCCGGCGCGAGGACGCGCCGGAGCGTTGCTGGTGTGTGCACGTGTCTCCGAGCTGGTGGGCTGGGGTGTGCTGGAACGGCCGCGGCCGCCAGGGGCCGTGGGTGGGTCGGAAGGCGCCAGCCGGAAGGCGCACGCGCTCTCGGCCGGCGGAACCGGAGCGAGGGCGGCGCGTGGGGGAACGGGACCGCGCGAGGGAGTTGTTCGCCTGGTGGCCTGGTGGGGCCGGGCGTGGGCGCCCGCGGCGGCTGCGTGGGGACGGCGCTGGACTCGGTGTTGGAGCAATGAGTATACGACAGAAATCGTCTGCCGTCAAATCCCGTATCAGATCACTCGCTCTTACGGCGAATTCGGGGCGGCGAAGCGCCGTAAGAGGTCAGAGCGAAGGATGGAAATCGGCAAAAACCGAGAGAGGCCCGCCGGGGGCCTCCCTCGCGCCTCCGCCGACGATCCGGCGGGGAACGGCTTGCGCCGGGCTCCCCCGGCGGTCAGGAGTCGTCGTCGCTGGTGCCCCCGGCGCCGGAGCGCGGGCCGAAGGTGTCCTCGATCGGCGGGTCGCCGGGCTTGCTGTCCTCGGCGGACGCGGGCCAGGGGTCGGTGGTCCCCGGCGTGGACCCGCCCGCGGACGAGCCGCCCGAGGTGCCGCCGCCCGTCGAGCCCGTGTAGCCCGGCGTGCTGCCGCCCGTGGCCCCGCCCGTCCCGGCGCCGCCGGTGGACCCGGTGCTCCCCGTGGAGCCGGTCGTCCCGGTCGATCCGCCCGTGTACCCGGCCGACCCCGTGCCCCCAACCGATCCCGTCGAGCCACCCGTGCCCGGCGAGCCGGTCGAGCCGCCGCCCGTGTAGCCGGTCGACCCGGTCGATCCCGTCGAACCACCCGTGCCCGCCGAGCCGGTCGTGCCGCCGCCCGTGAAGCCGGTGGAGCCCGTCGCGCCGCCGGTGCCGGTCGAGCCGCCGCCCGTGTAGCCCGTAGAGCTGGTGCCGAGCTCGCCCGCGGGGGTGGCGCCGGCGTCGCTCGTGCCGGAGGTCTCCTCGTGGCGGGCCTCGGCGCGGTCGGAGCGCGACTCGAATTCGCTGCGCAGGTTGTCGATGGCGCTCTGCATGCGCTTCAGCAGCGAGTCGATGCGCGGCTGCACCTCGGAGATGAACTCGTCGACCTTGGGCTTGGCGCGGTCGCGGGCCTCCTGCACCCTGGGCTTGATGTCTTCCAGCGCGCTGTCGATCTTCGCGTCCAGGTCCTGGAAGGCGCTCTTGAGCTTCGGCCGCAGCTCGGAGAAGATCGACTCGATGCGCGCGCCGACGTCCTCGAACGCGTCGCGCGCGCCACGCCCGCGGCCGCCCTCGGAGCCGGTGCCGCCGCCGGTCTCGTCGGCCGCGCCGCCGGCGCCGCCCGTCCCGGTGCTCTCCCAGAACGGCCCGCCCGCGCCGCTCCCGCCCGCCCCGCCGCCGGTCCCGCCGGTGGAGCCGCCGGTCGTCCCCGTGCCGGTGTAGCCGGTGCCGCCGGGCGAGCCGGTGCCGGCCGTCGAGCCGGTGCCGCCGGTCGAGCTGCCGGTGTAGCCGGTCCCCGCCTCGGTGGAGCCCGTCGAGCCCGTTCCGCCCGTGGAGCTGCCGGTGTAGCCCGTCCCCGCCTCGGTGGAGCCGCTGGACCCGGTGGACCCGGTGGAGCCAGTGGAGCCGGTCCCGCCGGTAGAACCGCCGGTGTAGCCCGTTCCGCCGCCGGTGGAGCCGCCGGTCGATCCGGTGCCGCCCGTGGACCCGCCGAAGCCCGTCCCGCTGCCGGTGGAGCCGGTCGACCCGGTGCCGCCCGTGGACCCGCCGAAGCCCGTCCCGCCGCCGGTGGAGCCGGTTCCGCCCGTGGAGCCGGTCGACCCCGCGCCGCCGGAGGAGCCCGTCGAGCCGGTTCCGCCCGTCGAGCCGGTGCCGCCGCCCAGGCCGGAGCCGCCGGTGCTGCCGCCGTATCCGCCGGCGCCGTGCGAGTCGGGGGTGCCCGGCGTATCACCGCCCGCCGCGTCGCCCGAGCCCGGCTGGGCGAAAGGATCGTTGGGATTGTTCTGCATGACCGTCTCCCCGTGGTGAGCGATTGGGATGCGCCGGACCGCGCCCGGCGGACGTGCCGGGACTACGCAGGCCGACGGGGACGGTTTCGTACGCACCGCGCGTGCCGGGGGTACGGAGTGCGAAGTACGAAGTGCGAAGTACGAAGTGCGAAGTACGGGAGATCGAAGAGGTGTGCGGTTGAAGCCTCGCGGGGTTGGCGAGGCTTTCTGTAGTTGTAGCCGCGGCTTTAGCCGCCTTTGCGACGCGATGCGGCGCACGCCCGGGCCGCGTCTTTCGACCGGCGCAAGCGGTTGCTAGATTGACACGTTCGACCGCTCCGGCGCGTTCGGCCGGGGCAGCGGAATCCTCCAACGACTTCAATGCGACGATGGCTACGGTCGACCTCGCCGCCGGCGGCGCGCCGCTGACGGTGCTCTCCGAAGACGAGCAGATGTTCCGCGACGCCGTGCGGCAGTTCGCGGAAGAAGACGTGCGGCCCCGCGTCCACGCCATGGACGAGGCGCAGCAGATGGACGCCGGCCTCGTCCCGCAGTTCTTCGAGCTGGGGCTGATGGGGATCGAGGTGCCCGAGGAGCTGGGCGGCGCCGGCCTGTCCTTCTTCACCGCCGCGCTGGTGGTGGAGGAGCTCAGCCGCGTGGACGCCAGCGTGGGCGTGTTCGTCGACGTGCAGAACACGCTGGTGAACAACGCCTTCCTGCGCTGGGGCTCGGGCGACCTCAAGGCGAAGTACCTCCCCCAACTAGCCGGCGAGAAGGTGGGCGCCTACGCGCTCTCAGAGGCCGGCTCGGGCTCCGACGCCTTCGCGCTCGCGACCCGCGCGGCCAGGGCCGACGGCGGCTTCCGGCTCACCGGGCGCAAGCTGTGGATCACCAACGGCGGCGAGGCCGAGGTGTTCATCGTCTTCGCCAACGCCGACCCGCAGGCCGGCTACAAGGGGATCACGGCTTTCGTGGTGGAGAAGGGCTTCGACGGCTTCTCGGTGGGGAAGAAGGAGGACAAGCTGGGGATCCGCGCCTCCTCCACCACCGAGCTGATCCTGGAAGACGTGTTCGTCCCCGACGAGAACGTACTGGGCGAGGTGGGGAAGGGCTACAAGACGGCGATCGAGACGCTGAACGAGGGCCGCATCGGGATCGGCGCGCAGATGATCGGGATCGGGCAGGGCGCGCTCGAGGCCACGATCAAGTACGTGCAGGAGCGCGAGCAGTTCGGGAAGCGGATCGGCGACTTCCAGGGGGTGCAGTTCCAGCTGGCGCAGATGGCCACCGAGCTCGAGGCCGCGCGGCTGATGGTGTACAACGCGGCGCGCCTCAAGGACGCGGGCCAGCCGTTCCTGCAGGAGGCGGCCATGGCCAAGCTGTTCAGCAGCCAGGTGGCGCAGCGCATCACGTCGACGTGCATCGACCTGTTCGGCGGCTACGGCTTCACCCGCGAGTACCCGGTGGAGAAGTACTACCGCGACAGCAAGATCGGCACGATCTACGAGGGCACCAGCAACATGCAGCTCAACACCATCGCCAAGAACCTGCTGCGGTAGCAGCCCTCCGCGACGGATCTGCACACGCGACGAAGCCCCGGCCGGTTCATCCCGGCCGGGGCTTCCATCATCCGTGCGACAGGCGGAGCATGGACCTTGACAACTGTTTCACCATAGCTTTATCGTTTCATACATATGAAACAAAGGATGATAGATGAAACAACACAATGGAAGCTCCCATCGTCCCGAGCGGGATGCCTTTCTGCTCGTCAAAGAGGCTCTGAGTCCGAGCGCGTCCGTCCGGGCCGCGAGCAACGAGCCTGGACACGACGCGGTGATCGAGTTCCAGGGGGGAGAGGCGATCCCCCTCGAATTCGTACTCTGGACCCATGCGGAGCCAGACCTGAGCGACGATCCGGCCAGGGTCTGGATTCTAACGGGCGCAACAAAGGGACTTCACGACCGCCTCCGGAACCAGCGGAAGAACTTCGTCGACCTGCGGGGAACGGTGCACCTGACTTTCCCGAACCTGCTGGTCGACCGGAGCGGGATTCCACCCCCGCCGCGGAGGAAATCGGCGTACCCGTCGTTCGATCCTTTTGCCGACCGGAGCTCCCTGGTCGTACGAACGCTGCTTACGACCGGAGACCGGTCCTGGGGGGTGCGCGAGCTCGCTGGTGCGGCCGGCGTCGGACCCGCGACCGTCACGAGGATTGTTCGCGAGCTGCTGCGGCACAGGATCGTCACCCTCAGGCGGATCGGACGTGGCTCCCATATCCGGCTGACGGAGCCGCGCGGTCTGTTCACGCTCTGGACGGGCGCGTACGACTGGGTGAAGAACCAGAGCATCGCCCTCAACGCCCCACTCGGAGACCCGATGCGCTTCCTGCGACGCTCGCGGAGCGTCTTCGCAGCGTACAGGTGGGCGCTGACGATGCATGCCGGAGCGTCTCTCGTCGCGCCTCACGCGAGCTGGGAACGCGTACACGCCTACGTGGACGTCGAAAAAACGGGCGATTTGCTGGATCTGGCGGAAAACCAGGGATGGCCGGTCGCGGAGGAGGGTCGGCTCGTTCTGATGAAGCCGTATTACCGGGACTCCGTCTGGCACGGCATGCGGGAGATCGGCGGTCTGCCGGTGGTGAGCGACCTGCAGCTCGCCCTCGACCTCTGGCACTATCCGCTCAGAGGCCGTGAGCAGGCCGAGCACATCATCGACGCTCAGCACCTCTTCGCGTGAAATGGACTTCTCGCCCTACGAGGCCGCCTTGCGACGGATCGTGTGGGAGTTGCGGCCGTACCTCAACGAGCTCGTGATCGTCGGCGGCTGGGTGCCGTATCTCTACAAACGGTACGGGGGATTCGCCTCGTGGATGACGAGCACGTCCCTCACCGCGGAGGTGGATGTCCTGGTGGATCGCCCGCTTCTCCCCGCGGGCCGCCCCTCGATCCCCGAGATCCTGCGCAAGGCGGGGTTCCGTCCTGCCGTGGAAGAGGGCGGTCTCGCCGTGTGGGAGCGCGATGTTCGGAGTGGAGAGAAGATAGAGTTCCTGGTTCCGCATCAGGGGGCCAGCCGGCAGGAAGGGGCCGTCGTCCCCGTGACCGCCCAGAACGGGATGGGCGCCATACCTCTCGGCGGCCTGGACTTCATGCGCCGCTTCCGGCGACGGCTGGCGATCCCGGCCGCCACGCCCGCGGGAGGCGTGTCTCTGGAGATCTGGGTTCCCACTCTCGGAGCCTACGTCGTCAACAAGTCGTCGACGTTCGCACGCCGGCAAGCCCGTCAGGGAGGCGCGAATCCCAAACGAGCCAAGGACCTGTTGTACTTGCGCGACCTGATGGCGGCCGGGGCCGAGGTGGTGGGCCGCATCGAATCCGATCTGGCGGAGATGGTGCAGGCGAGGGAAACGCGGAAGCTCGCGAGAGACAGGATCCGCCACGCGAGCAACACCCTGGGTCTGGCACTGGGCGGAGCCTTCCAACCCCTGCTGCCAGAGGTGGCTCGGGCCCTGAAGGAGAGGGAGCCGGGGTTCACCGACGGGGCGGCGCTGGCCGACATCCGCGGACACCTGGCGGACATGCTCGAAATCCTGGAGGGCTTCGCCGGCTGAGGATCGGCCGGGATACGACGGAATCGGCTGGCTCCCGCACCGCCGTTCCGACCCTCCGGGGCGCGCATCCCTCGTGCAGCCGCGAACGACTCGGCCCCGGCTCAGAACAGGACGCCGACCCCGCCCTGCGCGGCGAAGAGGAGCGTCCCCAGGTAGCGCCGCCACCCGGCGAAGTCCCCCCACGCCGAGGCGCGCGCCCCGGCGTCCACCGCGGCGATCCCGGCTTCCGCGAACGCCTCCTGCCGCAGCCACGGCCGCGCCGCGCCGTGCCCGCTCCGCCCCGGCGCGACCGCCGCCTCCCAGAGCGCGCGCGTGACCCGCGGCGAGGGGCAGCGCGCCCCGCCGAAGAGCGTCGCCACGAAGTGCCGCTCCAGCAGGTCCAGCCTCCACCGCGAGCCGCGCGGGGCCAGCGCCTCCAGCACCCCGTCCGGCACCCGCGCGCCCACCAGCCCCCGCGCCAGCCGGAGCGCCCAGTAGGCGCAGCTCGCCCCCCGCGCATCTCGCGCCAGGGCTGCCACGCGCCCCCAGTCGAGCCCCTCCCGGGCGGAGAGCGCGCGCAGGTCGCGCAGCGTGCGCCAGGCGCCCGACTCCATGGCGTGCGCCCAGGCGAAGTGCAGGCAGAGGTGCAGCACCTGGTGGTGCAGGTCGGGCACGCGCGCGGCGCGGGCGCCCACTCGCACGGGGAGCGACTCGCGCCAGAGGTCGGCGGCGTCCAGGCGGAACGGATGGCCGGGGGGGAGCGGGGCGGTGTGCAGCTCCAGGACCACCCCCGTGCCGCCCGCGTCGGCCAGCGGCGCCAGGTGGTGGTGCCCTGCGTAGAGCGCGTCCAGGCGCTCGGCCGGCACCGGCGCCGCGCGCACCCAGCCGGCCTCCAGCAGCAGGCGCTGCGCCTCTTCCGCCTGGTCGGCGGGGACCAGCAGGTCCAGGTCGGCCATCGGCCGCTCGGCGAACGAGCCGTACACCGAGACCGCCAGCGCCGCGCCCTTGAGCAGGAGCACCTCGACGCCGGCGCCCTCCAGCACGCCGAGCGCCTGGCCCAGCCGCTCCTCCAGGCGCGCCTGCCGGAAGGCTGCCACCTGGCCCAGCCGGCGCAGCCGCTCGCGGGGTTCGGGGGGGATCCGCTCCAGCCCGGCGGCCGCCGCCCGCCGCCAGAACGCGGCGTGCGCCCGGTCGCGCTCCACCCGCGCCGCCACCCGGTCCCAGTCGAGCCCCGTGTCCAGCAGCGCGCGGAAGCGCTCGTCGCCCTCGGGGCCGCGCGCGGCCAGCAGCAGCAGCTCCGCTTCGGGGAGGAGGGGCGGATGGCGCGGCACGGCTCAGTACTGCGCCAGGGTGCCCTGGCGCCGCGCGTGGCGCAGCGCCGCCGCCAGCGCCAGCGAGCCCGCGGCCAGGAGCACCGCCGTGAAGCCCAGCAGCGCGGCCACGTCGCCCGCCACCGCGGCGGGGGGCGCGCCGTCCAGCAGCGTGCGCCGCAGCGCCCTGAGGCCGTAGGTGAGGGGAAGGACGCTCGAGAACACGCGCAGCGGCGCCGGGATCACCTCGGTGGGATAGTAGACGCCGCCCAGCAGGAGCGAGAGCACCACCACCCCCTGCAGCACCGGGCCGGTGGTGCGGAACACCAGCAGGAGCGCCGCCCCCAGCAGCCCGAAGGGGAGGTACGCCAGCACGATCAGCGCGAGCACCGCCGCGGCCGGGAGCGCGCCCCCCGGCGCGAAGCGCGCGCCCAGCACCGCGCCGGTCAGCAGGAGGACGGCGGCGCGCAGCAGTGTCCAGATCAGCGGGTACCCCACCATCCCCGCCAGCAGGGTGGGCACCGGGGTGGGGGTGGCGAGCATCACCTCCAGGGTGCCGCTGCGGATCCCGGACGAGACGGCGCCCGGGAGCGCGCTGCACGCCGAGTGCACGAAGTTCACCGCCATCATCCCCACCAGCACGAAGGCGAAGTACTGCCCCCCCTGCGTGGCGATCGACTCGGCCACCACGGGCTGGATCGCCCCGGAGATGAAGTAGACGGGAATCGTCGTCGCGATCAGGCCGGCCAGCGAGGTGAGCATCGCCACCCGATAGCTGGCGTCGGTCAGGAACGCCGCGCGCACCAGCGCGCCCACGGGTCGGCTCACGGGGCGGCCTCCTCCACGATGCGCTCGATCAGCTCGGCCAGGGTGGGCCGCACCCGCTCGAAGCGGGAGACCGGCACCCGCTCGGCCGCGAGCGCCGCCAGCACGGCGGCCGCCCCCTCCTCGCCGCCGGGGACCTCGGCGTCCACGCTTGCCCACCCCTCCTCGCCCGCCTCGCCCGCGCGGGGCGACCGGAGGAGCCCGCGCCGCGCCAGCACGGCGAAGGCGGGGTGCTCCGGGGCGCGCGTCCACACGCGGTAGCGCTCGCGCCCCGCGCGGCGGGAGAGCTCCTCGGCCGGGCCCACCGCCAGCAGGCGCCCGCGGTCCAGCACCGCCACCCGGTCGCACAGCTCCATCGCCTCGTCGGCGGCGTGGGTGGCCAGGATCACCGTGCACCCCCGCCGCCCCACCACCTCGTCGCGCAGGAAGGCGCGGAAGCGCCGGGCCGAGATCGGGTCCAGGCTGCGGGTGGGCTCGTCCAGCAGCAGCACCCGCGGGCGGGCCAGGAGCGCGCGCGCCAGCAGGAGGCGCTGCTTCATCCCCGACGAGAAGCCGCCCACGGGCCGCTCCGAGGCGTCGCCCAGCTCCACCACCTGCAGCACTTCGTCCACCCGGGCGCGGGCTGCGGCGCCCGACAGGCCGTAGAGCGCGGCGAAGAGGCGCAGGTTCTCGCGGGCCGAGAGGCGCCAGTTCAGGCTGCGCTCGTCGGTGAGCACCGGCGCCAGCAGGCGGCGCACCCGCGCGGGCTCGCGCGCCACGTCGGCGCCGCCCACCCGGGCGGTGCCGGCGTCGGGGAGCACCAGCGTGGAGAGGATGCGGAAGAGCGTGGTCTTCCCCGCGCCGTTGGGGCCCAGGAGCCCGAACAGCTCGCCGGCGGCCACGTCGCAGGTGACGCCCTGCAGCGCGGGGGCGAGGCGCCCGGAGCGCGGGTGCAGGAGCGTCTCGCGCCAGCCGCGGCGCACGGGGAAGCTCTTGGCGAGCCCCTCCAGCCGCACCACCGCCTCGCGCGGGGGCGGCGGCGCGCCCTCCACCCGGGCGGAGGCGCGGGGCGCGGCGGCGATCACGGCAGCGCCTCCGGCCGCCCTGCCGCCGCCGCGCCGTGCCACTGCAGCACGCGGGCGGCCACCCGGGGGAGGCGCTCCAGGCCGCGCACCACGCGCAGGCTGTAGACGGGCACCTGGCGGACGACCTGCGCCGCGCGGCGCAGGTGCTCGGCGGCGAGCGGGCCGCGAAGGAGGGCGCCCAGCTTGGCGTGCACCAGGAGCGCCAGCGCGGCCTCGGTGGGGGCGAGCGGGACGCGGGCCACGGGCTCGCCCTCGCCATCCGCGGCCTCGGGGGCCAGGACGTAGATCGCCCCGAGCCGCGTGGACGCCGTCTCCACCCGCTCGGCGGGGAGCCCCGAGAGGGTGTCCTTGATCCCCCCCGAGCGGGTGGCGGGGGTGTCGCCCAGCGCGCTCTGTGCGCTGTCGGCCCACAGGCGCAGCTGGGCCACGCCGGGGCGCAGGAGCGCGGGGGGGCCGGGCTCCACGGCCGCCATGTCGTCGGAGACCAGCCGGGCGCCGGCCGCGGTGAGCGCGGCGGCCAGGGTGGACTTCCCGTGGTGCTTCTCGCCGAGGAGAACGATGCTCTCCCCGTCCAGGGCCACGGCGCTGCCGTGCAGCGGGAGCGCCCCCGCCGCGCCCAGCGCCAGCGCCAGCACCCGCCCCAGCACGTCGGCCTGCACCAGCTCGGGGAGGGCGCCGGGGACGGGGTGCCAGGCGATGCGGGCGCCGCCGGCCGAGACGTCGTAGGTGCCGGTGTCGGCGTACGCCAGCCGCCAGCCGTCCGTCAGCCGGTAGAGCCGCACCGCGTAGCCGTCCTCGCCCACCTCGGCCTCGGGGGCGTGGGCGGTGGGCGGCGGAGGACGGCGGACGACGCGCAGGCGCCAGTCCGCGTCCCTCCCCTCGCCCGCGGGGGGAACGCCCATGAGCTCCAGCTCGGAGCGGAGGAGGCCGCCGAAGACAGCGTAGTCCGGCATGTCGATCTTGCGAGGGTGAGGACGGGTGGAGGGCCCCGAGGGGCCCTCCACGGGGAGCCACACGGACTACGAGTGACTCCCCCCTCCACCACTGGTGCCGCAGTTGAAGTTGGTGGAGCCGTTCCCGTTCGAGGGCCCGCCGTCGAGCGGCGCGCTCGCGCCGCAGAGCGTGAGCTCGCGGAGCGTCCCGAAACGGGTCAGCGTGGGTTTGGTGTACACGCGACACCTCCTGGTCGCGGGTGGACCGGGCTTGCGCCCGGTGCGCGGCCCGGAGTGGCCGCGGCTGTGAGTGCCGGCGCGCGGGTGCGCGGAAGCGAGGCTTCCGGCGCCCCGGCCGGCGCGAAACGATGTGTGCCGCCCTCGCGGGCGCGGAGCCAGAGCTCCACCTGCACCGTCTGGTGCAGCGCGTAGCCCAGCCAGCCGTCGCCCGTGCGGGCGTACTCCTCGAGTCCGGCGCGGAAGGCCCCGGGCTCCACGATCCCCAGCTCGGCCAGCCGCGGCGAGCCGGAGAGCGCGGCCTCGGCGAGCGCGGGGAAGCCCCCCTGCATCGAGCGGGCGAAGTAGCCGTCCAGCGTCCCCGTCTTGGCGTCGCGCGGAGCGAGGACCCCGTCGGGGAGGAGGCCGCGCATGGAGCGGCGCAGCAGGCGCTTGACCTCGCGCCCGGCGTTGCGCTCGGGGCGCGGGCGCGCCGCCGCGAGCTCCACCACCCGCCGGTCCAGAAGCGGCGAGCGCAGCTCCACCCCCGCCTCCAGCGCGAAGCCCGAGAGGAGCCCGTAGGCCCGGGCGAAGTGCGGACAGGTCAGGTACCAGTACGCCTCGCGCTCGGCCAGGCCGCGCCAGGGCGGCCGCGGGCTGTGCGCCCGCTCGCGCGCCGCCAGGCCGTGCCGCCGCGCGAAGGCGGGCGGGATCCACCCCGGCACCGGGCGCTCGAAGACGGGGTCAGGACGCGGGCCCCCGAGCGCCGCCACCAGCCGCGCCAGGCCCGGGGAGAGGAGCGGCCGGACGGCGTTGTCGTAGAAGTCGCGCGGGCGCGTCCCCCCCTTCACCCGCCACTCGCGCCGCAGCTCGCGCCAGCGCCCGCGCACCAGCAGGTCCGCGAAGAACACGTTGCTGGTGAAGAAGAGCTGGTCGCCCCCGTTGCCGTCGAGCGCCACCCGCGCCCCCAGCTCGCGGGTCCGCCCGATCAGCGCGCGGTTCCACGTCTCGAAGACGTGCGCCAGGGGCTCGTCGCGCGCCGCCACCCGCTCCTCCGCGCGCCCGAGCATCGGGATCTCGCCGATCCGGAGCCAGTGGACCGGCCGCCCCCAGTGCCCGGCGACGGCCTGGATCAGCTCGTCCTCACGCCCCGGGTCGCCCTGCGGGTAGCTGACCGAGACGACCTCCAGGGCGCCGCCGCCCCTGCCTTCGCAGCGGAGCGCGTCCTGACCGGCCGCGAAGACGGCGGTCGAGTCCCACCCCCCGCTCATCCACACCGCCGCCGGCCCCGGGGCGGGGAGGCGCTCCGCGGCCGCGCGGACGAGCAGCTCCCGCAGCTCCTCCGCGGCCTCGTCGAAGGCGGGCCCACGCGCGGAGCCCATCGCCGGGGGCGACCAGTGGGGCGCGGTCCGGGCCGGGGCGCCCCCCTCCCAGCGGAGCGTGTGGGCAGGGTGCAGCCGCCGCACGGCGCGGAAGGCGGTCTCGTCACTCCCCGCCCACATCCCCGCCGCGGCCTCGGCCAGCGACGCGGGGTTGAGCTCCGCGGAGACGGCCGGGTGCGCCAGCACGGCGCCGGCGGCGGAGGCCACCACCAGGGCCCCGGGGACCTCGGCGTACAGGAGCGGGCGCTTCCCCGCGAAGTCGCGGGCGCACACCGCGCGGCGGGCGCGGGCGTCCCAGAGCACGAAGGCGAAATCGCCCTCCAGGTGCTCGGGGCAGCGCTCACCCCAGGCGCGGTACGCCGCCAGCACCAGGTGCCCCGGGGTGTCGCCGGAGGGCGCCACTCCCCGCGCGCGCAGGTCCCGCCGCAGGTCGTCCCGGTGGTAGAGGGTGGCGTCGGTGACCACGGTCAGGCCGTCCTCCGTCACCACCGCGGCCGGCCCGCCGAAGCCGTCGGCCGTCTCCCAGGCGTGGCGGCGGACGGCCAGCACGCACCCAGGCTGGCGGTGGAGCGCCGCGGGGCCGTCGCCCCGGCGCGCGGCGGCCAGCATCCGCCGCACCCCGGCGTCGTCCGGCAGCGCGTCCGGCGCCCCGAAGACCGCGACCAGGGCACTCACCGGCCGAACTCCGCGCCGGGCCCCAGGGCCTCGGGCGCCAGGGGGAGGAAGGAGCGCGCCCGCGCCCCGTCGGTCCCCAGCGCGGCGCCGTGGTACTCCACCCACGCGTGCGCCGCGAAGCGCCCGCCCTCGGCCCGCACGCCGATCCGCACCAGGCTGCCGTCGACGCCCGACGCCTGCAGCAGGCGGTGCAGCGCCACCGCGCGCACCAGGCAGGTGGCCCGCAGCGGCCCGCGGGCGGCGCGGTCCACCGCGCGCGCCAGGCGGACGGCGCGCTCGCGGGCCAGCGGCGCGGCGGCGGGCGCGGCGGGAGGCTCGTCGGAGCCCAGCAGCCGCCCGGTGGGGCGCAGCCACACCTGCAGCCGGGCGAGCGCGAGCGCCCACCAGGCCCACGCCACGTCGAACGCCGCGGCCGCGCGCCGCGCCGCCGGCTTACGGGCGCGCCCCTGCGAGCTCCGCCGCATCTTCGGCTCCGGCGGGGGAAGGGATCACCAGCCCGTGGCGGGCCAGCTCGCCGAGCAGCTCCTCGACGTCGGCCCGCACTGCGGCGGGGTCGGCGTCGGGGTACTCGCGCGCGAGCGCCGCGCACAGCTCCTCCAGCGATCCGCCGGCCTCTCCGGTGAGGAGCTCCCACACCCGGGCGCCCACGGGGTCGAGGCCGAAGTAGACTTCGCTGGCGGCGTCGAACAGCACCGCACCGTCGGGAAGCCGCTGGAACAGCACGGGGGGACTCGCACTCGGGAGCATGCCGGATCTGCGGGGCTGGATGGAGAGGAATGGACGCGGGCCGGTGGGGGGTGAGGCGCCGCCCGGGACTCGGCCTCTGAACACGAGCCGTGCCACGTGCGGAGCATTCCCCCGCGGCGGCCCCGGAGACCTGGAATGGCCGCTCGTAGCTGCGCGTTGGCCGCGGGCACGCTCCCTCGTGAGGGGAGCGCGCCACGGAGCGGCCGGCGCGCGGTGTCGCACCCGCGCCACACCCCGGGATCGGGCGCCACGGCCGGGAACGCCTGCTACCGGAGGGTGGATCAGCAGGCACGAAGAAGCCCCGGCCGGAGGGCTCCGGCCGGGGCTTCGCTCACTGGACGACAGGACGACGGATCGCCGGGCTACGCCGCGTCGGCGGGACCCGCCAGCCGCCGCACCACCTCCACCACCACCCGCGGCTCCACCGGCTTGGCCAGGTAGGCGGCGCACCCGGCGGCGCGCGCCTCGTCGCGGGTCTGGGGGAGCACCAGCGCGGTCAGCGCCACCACCGGGACCTTCGAGGTGCGCGGCTCGCGCTTGAGCCGCCGCGTGGCTTCCAGCCCGTCGATCCCGGGAACGCCCAGGTCCATCAGGATCAGGTCCGGGGGATGGTCGGTGGCCATGCGCACCGCCTCGCCGCCTTCCAGCGCCTCCACCACCTCGTAGCCGGACGCCTGCAGCATGGTCCGGTAGATGGTCCGGTGGTCGGGATCGTCCTCCACGAGCATCACTCGCACGCTCCCCTCCCGCGCTGTACGGCCCGCTTTCACAGGCCGTTCTCCCAAGCGATGTGTCACGTGTAGGCCCATGACGAGCAACGGCTTGCGCGGGTCACAGCGCGGTACTGTCCGAAATGGAAGTGGCCCCGACTGACTCGTGTACGAGTTCAGTGTGAGCTACCATCAATTGCACGCGAACGGGATTAATCTTGGGAAAGACTTCGTGGCCAAGGCTCGACGAACTCGCATGGAAGCACGCGCGCGATCCGCATAAAATCGCGACCGTTGTCGGTGACCAGCGTGATTCCCGCTTCTCTACACGAAGCAGCAAGCAGCACGTCGTTGATGAAGGAACGGGGAAGCGCCCGGCGGTCCAGATCACCCGTGGAGGCCAGCTTCGCGAGCGCTTCCCCTGCCGCGACCCATGACCGATGAGAAGGGGCGAAGATCCGCCCGGTGCGGTCGAACGGACCCGCAATGTCCCTGTGGATCTGCTTGACCTTCAACTCCCCATCTGCGCCGATGAGGAGTTCGTGGAGGACGATGGAACTGAGATAGAGGGAGGGGGCGAAGGCGGAGTAGAAGCGCCCCAGGTCCCCGGCATCGGCAGGATTTCGGATGCTCCGGACGTAGAGGTTCGTGTCGAGCGCGAACTTTCGCACGTCAGAGGTGCTCGTCGAAGAAGTTCTCGACGCCGCCCGTGCCTCCGATTCGACGAATTCCCTCTAGGAGATCCTCCCGGAACACCAGAAGGTCCAGCGCACGGTCTACGGCCTCCGTCTCGGAGTGGGCACCGAGAATCTTGACCGCGCGGTCCAGCTTGTTCTGGTCGATATTCAAGTTCTTCCGGCGAATCGCAGGCTTTTCAGCGGCATCTCGCGGGACGTTACCGCGCAGGGCGGACCTGGGCATGAGGATCCCTCTTCTGTATATATGAGACTTACTTCTGTATTAGAATATGCGCTTACCGAGAAGGCCGCAACTGCCTTGGGACGTTTTCAACGAAAGCCCCGGCCGAAACGTCCAGCCGGGGCTTCGTCTTTCTGCCGACACAGGTCGCTCACCTGTCGATGGCCCAGACGACGGGCATGGTGACCTGCGACTTCACCGGCTGGCCGTTGACGCGCGCGGGACTGAAGCGGGCGCGGCGCAGCACGCCGGCGGTGGCGTTGTTGAACGCCGCGTTCGCCGAGCTCACCACGCGCACGCTGGAGGGGTCGACGCTGCCGTCCTCGCGCACCACGAAGGTGGCCGTCACGCGCCCCTCGATGCGGTTGCGCAGCATCTGCATCGGGTAGCGCTCCCGCAGCAGGCGCCCCACCTCGGGGCCGTTGACCAGCGCCGGCTGCTGCTCCACCGCGTCGGCGTCGTAGATGGCCGGCGCCGCGCGCCGCGACTCGGCGGGCGCGATGGTCGGCTCGGGCGCCGGCGGAGGCGGCGCGGCGGCGAGCTGGGGCTGGGGCTGCACCGGCGCGGGCGCCGCCGGCGCGGGCTGCGGGGCCGGCGGCTGCTGCGCGGGCGTCGCCTGCGCCGTCGCGGCGGCCTGCTGCGCCTGCTGCTGGAGCGCGGCCTCCTGCTGCGCCCGGCGGGCCTCGGCGGCGAGCTCCTCCGGCGTCTTCTGCTTCGCCGCTTCCTCCTGGGGCTCTTCCGGCTGCTCGGCGATGGCCTGGATTGAGGCCTGGACCCGGGCGTCCGCCGGCTGGCCGGCGACGGGCGCGGCCGCGGTCCCGGCGGCGAGCTGGTTCACGGCCTCGGGTGATGCGGCCCTGGCATCGCTGGCTCCCCTGCGGAACATCGCGAGCCCGCCGGCCGCGCCGACCAGCAGGACAGCGACCACGAGGCCGACCAGCACCGGCGGGCGCTTCGCCGAACGCTCGGACGGCGCCACGAGCACCCGCCGCCGGCGAGCGGGGGACGGCAGGGCCGCCACCGGCGCGGCGGGCGCGGGCGAGGCCGGCTCCGGACGCACATCCCTCGGCGCGCCCGACGTGACCTGCGCGGCGAGGACCTCGATCGGCGGCTGCGGAACGAGCGCGTCGGGCGGAGCGATCTCCCGCTCCGTGGCGAACGCGCCGACCGGCTCGACCGGGGCCGCCGCGGCCTTCCCGGCCCGGCCGCCCCCGGGCTTCGGCTTCGCCGTCGGCGGATGGGACGGGGCACCGTCGCGCTGGCCGCCTCGCCGCGGTGGTGCCAGGGAGGCGGCGCGGAGCAGGTCGGCGGGCGGCGGCGGCGGGGTGAACGGCTTCGGCGCGGGCTCCACGACGGTGGACTCCGCCTCGATGATGCCCGTCCCGGCCTCGGAGACGATGGACTCCACCCCGGCGACCGCCGGCTCGGCCTCCGTGACGGTGACGGTCACGGTGATGTCGGCCGGTTCGGCTTCGGCGACGGTGGGGGACTCCGCCTCGACGCCCGCCGAATCCGCCTCGGCGGCAAGAGCGGGCCCGGCTGCGGCGCCGGCCGGCTCCGCCTCGGTGACGGGCTCGGCCGCGGTGACGGGCGCCGTCTCCACCTCGGCATCGAACTCCGCGAGCGCTGCCCCCACCTCGGCTGCCGACGGGGGCGGGATCTCGGCGACCGGCGGCTCCAGGGCCCCGTCCGCCTCCGCCGCCACCACCTCCGAGTCGATCCTGGCGAGCAGCTCCTTGACCTCGGCGGGCGCGGCTTCCTCCCGCTTCTCCCCGGAGTCCGGCGCCGCCGGCTCCGCGTCGGCCGCGCCGCCCGGGACCCCGATCGCCGGAACGGGGAGGGACGATGCGGCGGGGACCGTGTCGAGCGCGATCTGGAACGCCGCCGCGTCCGCGAAGCGCTCGTCGGGGTTGGGGCGGAGCGCGCACAGGATCGCCTCGATCACGTGCGCGGGGACGGCGGCGCCCGGCTCCGCCGGGGGAGCCAGCGGCACCGGCCGGCCCTCCGCCAGCGCGCGGCGCCCCGCCTCGTCGAAGGGCACCCGGCCCGCGAGCAGCTCGTAGCCGATGGCCCCCAGGCTGAACACGTCGCCGGCCGGCGTCAGGCGCCCGCCCGCGAACAGCTCCGGCGGCGCGTACCCCACCAGCGCCGCGTCCGCCGACGCGAGCGTGGCGCGCGAGGCCAGCTGCGGCACGCCGAAGCCCACCACCCGCGCCCGCACGTGCCGCTCCGCCGGGGAGCGCACCAGGTACAGGTTGGCCGGCCGCAGGTCGCGGTGCACCAGCCCCGCCCCGTGCGCGGCCCCCGCCCCCGCCGCGGCCTCGCTCAGCAGCCTGAGCGCCAGCGCCGCGGGCGGCTTCCCCCGCTGCGCCAGCACGCACGAGAGCTTCTCGCCCTCCAGCAGCTCGGTGACGAAGAAGTCCACGTCCAGCTCGGCGTCGGTGCCCGAGCCGATCACCAGGGGAAGGCCCGGGTGCCGCACCCCCGCGGCCAGCGCCGCCTCGTGGCGGAAGAGCCGGCGGAAGCGCTCGCGCGCCTCGGGGTTGCGCGGCGAGGCCAGCACCTTCACCGCCAGCAGGGACCCCAGGCGGGTGTGGCGCGCCCGGTACACGGACCCGCCCCTGCCCTGCCCGATCAGCTCCTCGATGGCGTACCGGCCGTCCAGGGTGCGCCCGATCAGCAGTCGTTCCAGGCCGCTCATGGTAGAGATCCGGAGAAGGGATAATGCCCCGGCGCGCGCGGACCGCCGCGCGCGCGGAAGCCTGTCTGGGCCGGAGCCGGTGGATCAACCGGACCGGCAATGTGGATGGGGAACGGAACGGGGGGACGACGAGCGCGCGGCCGCGCTGCGCCCGGTGCCTCACGCCGGGCCGGCCATGCTTCGTCGCTTGTGTTGGCTTGGGGACGTGCAACGTAGTGCGGAAAGCCCGCCCCGTCAATGATTTCGTCTCCGGTGAGCACGTGAGAGCGCCCTGAAGCGCTTCTTTCCCGTCGACCGATAGCCGTTCCGCTGGGACTCGGCCGGGGCGAGATCCTGGACCGAATCGTCTCACGCAGAGCAGCAGAGTCAGCAGAGAACACGTTCTCCTCCGCCGACCTGGCCCTCCGACGAAATTCCCGGAACTGCTCGACTCTCACAGAGGACACAGAGGAACGGCAAAACGGATCGAAGTTCTCCGTGTCCTCTGTGTCCTCTGTGTCCTCTGTGTGAGGTCCTTACGGAGGATTGTTCGAGATCGAGCCGGGACGTCTCACGAGAATATCGGGAGGCCTTCTCTGCTGACTCTGCTGCTCTGCGTGAGACCTTTGTTGGAGAACCTGAACCCAGAACGATTATGGGCGACATGGAAGAATCTCCGGCGCCGCCCGTTGCCGCCGCTGTCGCCGACGCCCATCTTGCCGCGCCGGCTCACTTCTCCCGACCACGATCCTACCGCGATGCCGCCGAACGACACCGACCTCCCCCCGCCGAAGCCGCCGCGCGAGTCGCTCTCCGTGCTCGCCGAGAGCATGATGCCCGACCAGCTCAACCACCACGGCAACGTGTTCGGCGGCGAGATCCTGGCGCTGGTGGACAAGTGCGGCGGCGTGGTGGCGCGGCGGCACGCGCGGCTCCCCGTGGTCACCGTGGCCATCGACCGCGTGGAGTTCCGCGAGCCGATCTACGCCACCGACTACGTCGAGGCGAAGGGGCGCATCGTCTACGCGGGCCGCACCTCCATGGACGTGCTGGTGACCGTCGAGGCCGAGCAGGTGGAGACCGGAGTCCGCCGCCTCACCAACCGCTGCATGCTCACCTACGTGGCGCTCGACCGGCTGAACGGCCGCCCCGCGCCCGTCCCCCCGCTCCTGCTGGAGACCGACGAGGAGCGGCGGCTGCACGCCCTGGCCGAGCGCCGCCGCGAGCGCCGCAAGGCCGAGGCGGCCGACGAGCGGGAGGAGTGGTAGATGGAGGGCGGCGCCATCCCCTTCCTCCTGGGCGACGAAGCCGGAGACCCTGCCCTGGCGCGCCGGCTGGGCTTCGTGGTCGAGGCCGACCGGCTCAAGGGGGTGCTGCGGCGCACGCGGCTCCTGGACGGCTCGCGGCAGGAGAACAGCGCCGAGCACTCCTGGCACCTGGCGCTCATGGCCGTGGTCCTGGCCGACGCCGCCGGCGCCCCCGTCGACCTGGGGCGGGTGCTGCGCATGCTGCTGGTGCACGACGTGGTGGAGATCGACGCCGGCGACACCTTCTGCTACGACGCGTCCGCCAACCTGGACCGCGCCGCGCGCGAAGAGCTGGCCGCGGCCCGCCTCTTCGGCCTGCTGCCCGACCCCGAAGGCGGCGAGCTGCGCGCCCTGTGGGAGGAGTTCGAGGCGGGCCGGACGGCCGACGCCGCCTTCGCCGTGGCGCTCGACCGCCTGCAGCCGCTCCTGCTCAACTTCCACGCGGGCGGCGGCAGCTGGCGCGAGCACGGCGTCACCCGCGCCCAGGTGCTGGCGCGCATGGCGCCGATCGAGCGCGGCGCCCCCGCCCTCTGGCCCTTCGTGGTGCGCACCATCGACCGCGCCTGCGCCGCCGGCTTCGTCGCCCCCGACCCGCCCAGCGCCCCGTAGCCGCCACAGGACAGGTCACAAAATGATTCCCCGGCGCGGGGCCGGGGGTTATCTTGCAGCCGTCCCGCCGCGTGCGCGGCCACCTCTCCCGCGCCCGCGCCCCTCCCCCGGACCCGCCGGAGCATGCCCGACGGCGCTCCCGCCACCCAGGCGCTGAACGCACCCGCCGACGCCGACGCCGCGGTCCTGGACCGGCTGGCGCGCCTCGCCTGCGCGCTCACCGGCGCCCGCGGCGCGCTGGTGCTGGCGTTCGACGGCGAGGCCACCGTGGTGGCGGGGCGCTCGTGCGATGGCGTGGACCCCGGCGCCGTGGTCCCCCTCCCCGGGCACCTGGACGAGGGCGGGCTCTACCCCGCCGCCACGCTCCCCCTGCACGACCCCGGGAGCGGCCAGCTCCTGGGGAGCCTGCTGCTGCTGGACGAGGGCCCGCGCGAGTGGGGAGCCGGGGAGCGCGCCGTGCTGGACGACGTGGCCGCCGTGGCCGCCGCCGAGCTGCGCTGGCGCCGCACCGAGCGCGCCCGGCGCGCGGCCGAGGTGGAGCACGAGGCCAGCCTGGAGCGCGAGCGCCAGGCCCGCGGCGCCGCCGAGGCCGCCGAGAAGCGCTACGCCTTCCTGGCCGAGGTGAGCGCGCTGCTCGACGCCTCGCTCGACTACCACGAGACCTTTCAGAAGCTCGCCCGCCTGGCCGTCCCCGGGCTGGCCGACTACTGCCTGATCGACGAGCTGGAGCCCGACGGGGGGACGCGCCGCATCGCCCGCGCGCACGTGGACCCCGCGAAGGAGCGGCTGCTGCTGGCCACCACCTACAACCCGCCCGACGCCGACGCCGGCCGCCGCCCCGTGCTGCAGGTGGTGAGGAGCGGCCTGCCCGTGCTGGTCTCCGACGTCACCCCCGAGGTGCTCGACATGCTGGCGGTGGACGAGGAGCACCGCTCGCGCTTCCAGGTGATCGGGCTGCGCTCGTTCATGGTGGCCCCGCTCATCGCGCGCGGGCGGGTGCTGGGCACCATCACCCTGGGCGCCACCGCCGACTCGGGGCGGCGCTACGGGGCTGCCGACCTGGCCCACGCCGAGGAGGTGGCCAAGCGGGCCGCCATCGCCATCGACAACGCGCGGCTCTACGGGCAGGCGCAGCAGGCGATCCGCGCCCGCGAGGCGGTGCTGGCCGTGGTGTCGCACGACCTGCGCAACCCGCTCGCCTCGATCCTGCTGAACGCCACCATGGTGCTCGACACGAAGGGGCTCGACCCCTGGGTGGCCGACTCGCTGGAGCAGGTGGTCGACTCGGTGGAGCAGACCAACCGGCTCATCACCGACCTGCTCGACGTGGCGCGGATGGAGGAGAACGGCGGGATCCCGCTGGACCGCGCCCCCGTCGACGCGCGCAGCCTGGTGGCGAGCGCCGTGCGGCTGCTGGCCCCGATCGCCGCCGCGCGCGGGGTGTCGCTCGAGGCCGAGCCCGGCGCGCCGCTCCCCGTGCTGGCCGACTCGGACCGCGTGGTGCAGGTGCTCTCCAACCTGATCGGCAACGCGGTGAAGTTCACCGAGCCCGGCGGCTCGGTGCGCGTGCTGGCCGAGCCCCGCGGCGCCGAGCAGTGGTTCGCGGTGGCCGACACCGGCGCGGGAATCGACGAGGAGCACCTGGCGCACATCTTCGACCGCTTCTGGCAGGTGGGCCGCTCCGACCGCCGCGGCGTGGGGCTGGGGCTGCCGATCGCCCGCGGCATCGTGGAGGGCCACGGCGGCCGCATCTGGGTCGAGAGCCGCCGCGGCGAGGGAACCACGGTGCACTTCACCCTGCCGGCCGCGTAACCGCTCGGGGATAGGGGACAGGGGACAGCCTGCGGCACCGGGGCAGGGCCCGTCCCTCGCGACCGGGCGCACGGCGCGAGGCCGAACGGCGCCAAGTGCGGCGGCAGTAGCGGTCATGACGTTTCATGCGAAGAGCTTACACCCCTTCCTGAAGAGGCTGGTCGTCGGCCTCGGCGTTCACTGCCCTTCATCGCACGGAACCCCTGAACAAGGAGAAGGCCATGCTCCGACCCCGCTCCCGTCGGCTCGGTGCGGCCCTGGGCTCGCTCACGCTCGCGGCCGGCATCGGCCTGGCGGCTTCCCGCGGCCCGTCGCACGCGGTCGCCGCGCCCCCTCCCCCGGCCTCCACCCGCGCGGCCGTTGCCGTCCACACCTGCCAGCCCGTCGACGTCGCCGCCTTCGCCAACCGCGTGCACGTCCTCTGCAGCGTCGCGGCGCCGGGCGGGTTCGTCTTCTTCGCCGTCTCCACGGCCAACACGGCCCACGCCAACCGGCTGCTGTCGGTGCTCATGATGGCGCACCTCACCGGGCGGAAGGTCAAAGTCGGGTACGACCCGGCCGACACGAGCGGGACGGCGTTCGGGTGCCAGGCGAGCGACTGCCGCCGGCTCCTCTCCGTGGCGGTGATCTGATGCGCGCGCCGCCCGGTCCGCCGCCTCCGGGGCGGTGGCGGCGCCCGGCCCCGCTCCTCCTCGCCGCGGCGGCGGTCCTGCTCGTCTCCGCCGCCGCCGGCCGCTCGCGGGGCGCCGACGGCCCGACGGCCGCCGGCCTCCTCGCCGGCGCGCTGGCGTCCCTCTCCACCGAGGAGGACTCGATCGACGCCGGGCACC
This sequence comes from Longimicrobium sp., assembly GCA_036389795.1. Lineage (NCBI taxonomy): Bacteria > Pseudomonadati > Gemmatimonadota > Longimicrobiia > Longimicrobiales > Longimicrobiaceae > Longimicrobium > Longimicrobium sp. The sequence continues at coordinate 8,108 of DASVWD010000071.1, read as the reverse complement.
GCGCCGTCATGCCGATGACGACCGCGCTCCCCTGGGGCGCCGTGGGCTTCGTCGACAACGGCTGCACCGGCACGCTGATCGACAGCCAGCACGTGCTCGCCGCCTCCCACTGCTTCACCTTCGACTTCGACGGCGCCACGGCCGCCGGGACGCCCTTCCTGCAGGGGGCCTGGCAGACCGGCCTCGTCTTCTTCCCCAACTACCACCCGGGCCGGCCGGACCCGCCCCGCTACCCGATCGACCGCGTGATCGTGGGAAGCCGCGTGCAGGGCGACACGGCGCAGCCGTCGGTGCAGTCGGACTGGGGGATCGGCCACCTGGCCACCCCGGTGGCGGGCTTCCCGTCGCTCCCGCTGGAGACGCTCGGCCGCTGGCAGTACCCGCGCTTCGTGGTCTTCGCGGGGTACGCCCGGGATCCCGCGGCCTACCCGCAGATGTCGGCGTCCTTCCCGGAGCCGTCGCCGGGCGGGTTCTGCGCCAACTTCAAGGGGAACTGCTGGTGGATCCCCGCCTTCACCGACCCGAAGTGCCTCGCTCTGGAAGAGGCGGACGACGTCGTGTCCCTCGACGACTTCAGCTGCGTGCTGCAGGGCGGGAACTCGGGCTCTCCCATCCTCTGGGACGCGGGGAGCCCGGACGCGCCGGCGTGGCGGATCACCGGCGTCACCAGCGGAGGAGGGGCGTTCTGGAGCGCCAGCCGCTTCGAGCACGCGCCGCGCTTCGCCGCGGGGGTCGCGGTCGCCTCCGCCGACGACGGCAGCGCGCGCACCCAGGTCTTCGCCACCGACGGCGACCGCGAACGGGTGGTCAGCCGCTCCCGCACCGGCCCCGGCGCGAGCGACCGCTTCACCAACTTCCGCGACCTCGGGTCCGTGCCTCGCCCCGGGCGGCTGGCGGCGTTCAAGCTCCAGGACGGCCGCCCGCAGCTCGTGGTGGTGAGCCAGACCGGCGGCCTGTTCACCGCCTGGGTGGGCGCCGACGGGACGTGGCGGCCCTGGACGGTGCTCGGCCCCCCGGCGGGCGTCACCGGCTTCCGCGACGTGGACGCGGCGTACGATGCGGGCGGGCTCCCGCAGCTCTACGCCGTGGGGAGCGACCAGGTGCTCTACACGCGGCGCTCCAGCGGCACGTCCGCCGGCGCGGCCTGGGGAGCCTGGGAGCCGCTGGAGATGGGGGTGCGGGTCGAGTGGGTGTCGGCCGTGCGGCACGGCGACGGCCGGCAGCAGGTGTTCGTGGTCTCGAACACGGGCGACGCCCGCACCCGCTGGCAGGTCGATGCGGCCGCCGCCTCGGCGTGGACGGCGCCGGCCGCCTTCGGCGGCTCCCCCCCTCCCCTGGCGGACCTGGACGCGGCCTGGACGTCCGACGGCCGGGTGCAGGTGTTCGCGGTCGCGCAGGGAGGGAGCACCTGGACCCGCGCCGCGAGCACCACCTCCCCGGCCGGAAGGTGGGGCGCGTGGGCGGGCTGGTCGATCCCCCTCTACGCCCCGAAGGCGAAGACGCCGCCCCCGCTGGACGGCGTGGTGGCCCTGACGGCGAGCCGGTGGCAGGAGGAGAACGGAGGCGTGGTGGTGCCGGTCGTGTTCGCCACGGACGGGCAGGGCAACCTCTACGTGACCCGCCAGCTCGGAGGGACGTGGAGCGAGTGGCGGTCGTTCTACAACTGACGTGGGATCCGGGAGGCTCGCGGGAGCTGGGGAACGGGGCCCCTCCTCCCCCGTTCCCGCGGCTCGCGAACGAGTTCGCGGGAGAAGAGTATCAGGCAGGTGCGGAAGGGAGGCGCGATTGACGGCAAGGGAATTGCGCAGTACCTTCCCCGCACATCATTGAAGGGGAGTAGTCCACCGGGGAGACACCCGGCGGCCGGATCGTCAAGACTGCGGGGCCCGCCCCGCACGGTCCGGCCGGGACAGGGCGCCGCTGGCGCCTGGTCAGGGCGAGACCTTCGTCCCGGAAAGCGCGGCCCCGCGGGCCGCCGGTCCGGACGAAGGTCTCGCCCGTTTTCTTGGCTACGGGGAACGCGAGTCGAACGGGAGATAGAGCTTTGCACGGACACGTCCTGCCCTGGGTGGCGTTCATCGGCTTCGTGCTGGTGATGCTCGCCATCGACCTGGGCGTCTTCAACCGCAAGGCGCACGAGATCAAGCTCCACGAGGCGGCGCGCTGGAGCGTGATCACCGTGGTGCTGGCGATGCTCTTCGCCGCCGGGATCGCCACGCGCACCCTCCCCTGGGACATCGTGGGCGGCCACCGCGACGCGCTGGCGTTCGTCACCGGCTACATCATCGAGCTGGCGCTCTCGGTCGACAACATCTTCGTCTTCGTCCTCCTCTTCTCGTACTTCAAGGTCCCGCCCAAGTACCAGCACCGCGTGCTCTTCTGGGGCGTGCTGGGCGCGCTGGTGATGCGCGGCGCCATGATCGGGGCCGGGGCGCTGCTCATCGACCGCTTCCACTGGATCATCTACGTCTTCGGCGCCTTCCTGGTGTTCACCGGCATCCGGATGGCCACGCAGGACGAGATGGACATCGAGCCCGAGTCCAACCCGGCGCTCAAGCTGATCCGGCGCTTCCTCCCGGTGACGAACCAGTACCACGGCCAGCACTTCTTCACCCGCGAGAAGATCGGCGACCGCCTGCGCCTGGCCGCCACGCCGCTCTTCGTGGTGCTGGTGCTGGTGGAGACCACCGACCTGATCTTCGCCGTCGACTCGATCCCGGCGATCTTCGCGGTGACCACCGACCCGTTCCTGGTGTTCACCTCCATCGTCTTCGCCATCCTCTGCCTGCGCTCGCTGTACTTCCTGCTGGCCGGGGTGATCGACAAGTTCCACTACCTGAAGATCGGCCTCTCCATCGTGCTGGTCTTCATCGGCCTGAAGATGCTGGCCACCATGGTCCACGTGCACGTGCCGATCGGCGTGTCGCTGGCGGTGGTGGCGGGGGTGCTGGCCGGCTCGGTGGTGTGGTCGCTCCTGCACCCGAAGGAGGCCGAGGAGAACTGCCCGGTTACCCACGACGTGCTCGAGGAGGGCGACGAGCCGCCGGGCCCGATCTTCCGCTCCGAGACCGACGGCATCGTCGACACTCGCGCCGAGCGGCGCGCCGGGACCGAGCGCCGCCGCGACGACGCCGACGTCCGCACCCCGGACGAGCCCCCTTTTGAGGACCGCCGCGCGCCGGCCCCACGCCGCCGGGCCCAGGGCGGACGCTGACGTCCGGGCTCTAAAGCCGAAGATCGAAAGCGCCCCTCCCGCAGCCGTGCGGGAGAGGCGCTTCGCATCCGGGTCATCCGCGTCGGGCATGCTGCGCGATGTGACACCATTCACGATGATTGGTTGTGCATTCCGAAGAGCAGGCACTAGAGCCGCAACAGACTCTCTTCGACTGAAGAATGCACAATCAATCCTTCCATCTGGTATGACACCGAGTCCAGTGAAAGACTTTTCTCACGCAGAGTCAGCGGAGTCAACGGAAGGGTTCTCTGCTAGCTCTGACTCTGCGTGAGGCCTGCTGTTTGTGGCTCTGGATCGACTCAGAGCCTGGAGCTACCGTGCAGCTACTCCGCCGGACCCGCCGGACCGGTCGGACCGGGCGGGAAGCCCGCCGGCGCGGGCGGGGCGCCGGGCCGGCCGCGCAGGGTGCTCTTGCGGTAGCCGTAGACGAAGTAGAGCACCAGGCCGATCGCCAGCCAGATGCCGAAGCGCTCCCAGGCCGTCTTCGGCAGGCCGGCCATGGTGTAGAGGCACGCCGCCGCCCCCACCAAGCCCACCAGCCACACCGCCGGCACGCGGAACGGGCGCGGCCGCTCCGGCTCCAGCACCCGGAGCGCCAGCACCCCGATGCAGACGATGGCGAACGCCGAGAGCGTGCCGATGTTGGTGAGGTCGTAGATCTCGTTCTCGTCGGCGAAGAGCGCCCCCACCGCCACGGCGATCCCGGTGAGGAGCGTGGTGACGTACGGCGTGCGGTATTTGCCGTGCACCTTCGCGGCCCAGGGCGGCAGCAGCCCGTCGCGCGCCATGGCGAAGAAGATGCGCGGCTGCCCGTACTGGAACACCAGCAGCACCGCCGTGAGCGACACCACCGCGCCGAAGGCCACGATCCACCCCGCCGTCTTCAGCCCCGCCACCTCCAGCGCCTGCGCCAGCGGGTCGGCGCCCTTGAGCTGCTGGTAGGGGACGAGCCCCGTGGCCACGATGCCCACGATGATGTAGATGACCGTGCAGATCCCCAGCCCGCCCAGGATGCCGATCGGGAGGTTGCGCTGCGGGTTCTTCGTCTCCTCGGCCGCCGTGGAGATGGCGTCGAAGCCGATGTAGGCGAAGAAGACGATCGCCGCGCCCTGGTGGATCCCCCGCCAGCCGTTGGGCGCGAACGGGGTGAAGTTGTCCATGTTCACGTTCAGGGCGCCCACCACCACGAACAGGGTGAGCACCAGCAGCTTCACCACCACCATGATGTTGTTGGCGCGGGCGCTCTCGCGCACCCCCAGCATCAGCAGCCAGGTGATGAGCATCACGATGGCGAAGGCGGGGAGGTTCACCAGCAGCGGCATCCCGAACACCCGCGGCGCCGTGTCCAGCAGCCCGTGCACGGCGGGGTCCGAGCTCTTGATCACCGCGCGGTAGCCGTGCGTGAGGAAGTCCGGCAGGTGGATCCCGAAGCCGGAGAGGAGCGAGTTGAAGTAGCCGCTCCACGCCACCGCCACGGCCACGTTCCCCACCGCGTACTCCAGGATCAGGTCCCAGCCGATGATCCAGGCCACCAGCTCGCCGAGCGTGGCGTACGAGTAGGCGTAGGCGCTCCCCGCCTGCGGGATCATCGAGGCCAGCTCCGCGTAGCAGAGCGCCGCCAGCCCGCACACCGCGCCCAGCAGCAGGAACGAGATCACCAGCGCCGGCCCCGCGCCGTAGCGCACCACCTCGCCGTTCGGGAGCACCTCGCCCGCCGCGGCGGTGCCGATCGAGGAGAAGATCCCCGCCCCGATCACCGCGCCGATGGCGAGCATGACCAGGTCGCCCGCGCCCAAGGCGCGCTTCAGGGCGTTGGGGTGATCGCCCTCCACCAGCAGCTCGGCGATCGGCTTCCTGCGGAAGAGTTGGGACATGGGAGAGACCGTGGGGGGGACGGGGCCGGCGCGGAGGGGCGTCCCCCCGCCGGAGTGCGGGCGAAACTACGGTGAAGTGCGAAAGTGCGAAAGTGCGAAAGTGCGTGAGTGCGTGAGTGCGTGAGTGCGTGAGTGCGTGAGTGCGTGAGTGCCCAGGACCTGAGTTCTATGTGCGAGAAGAGCGACTACGCATCGGTCGCGACGCAAAAGCACTAAGGACCAAGGACTCAGGACTTAGCACTTTCGCACTTTCGCACTTTCGCACTCACGCACTTTCGCACTTCCTACGCACTCTCCCCGAGCGGCCGGTGGTCGGGGATGCGGCCGACGCCGGGCTCCTGGTCGATCCCCAGGCTCTCCGGCGCCTCCTCGGGCGGGATCACCGCCGCGTCGGGGTCGAACTCACCCTCCCAGCGCGCCATCACCACCGTGGCCAGGCAGTTCCCCACCAGGTTCACCGTGGTGCGCGCCATGTCCATCAGCTCGTCCACCCCCAGGATCACCGCCACCCCCTCCAGCGGCAGCCCGAAGGTGGCCAGCGTCCCCGACAGGATCACCAGCGAGGCGCGCGGCACCGCCGCCACCCCCTTCGAGGTGATCATGAGCGTCAGCATCATGATGAGCTGCTCGCCCAGCGAGAGGTGCACCCCCGCCGCCTGCGCCACGAACACCGAGGCCAGGGAGAGGTAGAGCGTGGTCCCGTCCAGGTTGAACGAGTACCCGGTGGGCATCACGAACGCCACGATGCGGCGCGGCACCCCGATCGCCTCCATCGCCTGCATGGCGCGGGGGAGCGCGGCCTCGGAGCTGGTGGTGGAGAAGGCGATCAGCGCCGGCTGCTTCACCGCCTGCAGGAACTTGCGGATCGGCACCCGCGCCAGGAGCGCCACCGGCAGCAGCACCAGCAGGATGAAGACGGCCAGCGCGCCGTACAGCGTCAGGATCAGCTTGGCCAGGTTCACCAGCACGCTGGCGCCGCTGTGCCCCACCGTCACCGCGATCGCCGCGCCGATGCCGATCGGGGCGTAGCGCATGATGATGGCGGTGAACTTGAACATGATCTCCGCCAGCGCCTCGCAGAAGCCGAGCATCACCTCCTTGGGCCGCCCGCGCACCTGCGACAGCGCCACCGCGAACAGGATCGACCAGAAGACGACCTGCAGCACCTCGTTCTTCGAGGCCGCCTCCACGAAGTTCTGCGGGACGATGTGCTCCAGGAACGAGCCGATGGAGAGGTTCTGCCCCGTGGCCGCCAGGTCGCGCCCCTGCTCGGCCGGCGCGGCCAGCGTGATCCCCACCCCCGGCTTGGTCAGGTTCACCGCCGCCAGCCCGATGAACAGCGCGACGGTGGTGACCACCTCGAAGTAGATGATCGACTTGAGCGCCAGCCGCCCCACGCGCTTCATGTCGTCGCCGTGCCCCGCGATCCCGATCACCAGCGTGGCGAAGATGATCGGCGCCACGATCGACTTGATCATGCGCAGGAAGATCGTGGAGAGCGGCTTGAGCGAGCTGGCGTGGAACCCCGCCTGCCCCTCCGGGAAGAGCAGGCCGATCACCACGCCCACGGCCATGCCGATCAGGATCCACTGGGTGAGCGAGACGCGGCGGAAGAGCTTCAGCATCGGCGGGGTGCCGGAAGGTCGCGGGAAGCGGAAGGCCGGGCTGGCCCGCCGCGCGAAGCGAAGGCCGCCGCCCCGGCCACGGAGCGGCGGCCTGTCACTCGCGCACTATTATGAGGAGCCGCGCGGGAAGGGGCAAGATCAGCGCGGAGCGCCGCTTGCGCGCGGCACCAGGCCCACGGCCTCGACCCCCGCCGCGCGCCCCGCGTCCACCGCCGCCACCACCTCGCCGTAGGCCAGCCGCTCGCTCCCCTTCACGAACAGCACTTTGCGCGGGCGGCCCGCGTACGCGCGCGCGAGCTCCGCCTGCAGCGCCGCAGCCGCCACCGCCCGGGTGTTGAGGAAGTAGCGGCCGCCCGGCTCCACCTCCAGCACGATCGCCTCCGGCCCGGGCGGCGTCACCGCGTCCGGCGTCGGGACCTGCACGCTCACCCCGCGCCGCAGGCCCTGCTGCACCACCATGAAGATCACCAGCAGCACCAGCAGCACGTCGATCATCGGCGTCACGTTGATCGTGTGCGCCACGCCGCCCCTCCTGCCCGCCATGCCCAGCGCCATGCTCTCCTCCGTCGCGCTTGGTGGATGTCGGAACCCGGCTCAGTCGTCGCGACGGCTGGAGGGCCGGTTGGCGATGGCGCCCACCGTGCGCACCCCGGCCGCGCGCGCCGCGTCCAGCGCCGCCAGCACGCGCCCGTACCCCGCCTCGCGGTCGGCCTTCAGGTACAGCACGTGGTCGCCCGGGCGGCCCCGGTAGGCGCCCTCCAGCGCCGCCGCCAGCCGCGCCTCGGGGACGGGGTCCAGCCGGCCGCGGGTCCCCAGGTAGAAGTTGCCGCCGGCGTCCACGGCCAGCGTCACGTGGTCCTTCGCGGCGGGCTCGGCCATCCTCGCCTCCGGGAGCGCCGCGGGGACCACCACGGGGGTGACCACCATGAAGATGATCAGGAGCACCAGCATCACGTCGATCATCGGCGTCACGTTGATCTCCGCCGACACCTGGAACTGGCTCGCCACGTCCGTGCGCCTCATGGCCGCCTCCTGGTCGCCTCCGGTGGGTTTTCGCGCGTGTGAGGTGGGGTCCGGAGGAGAAACGAGCCACGCCTCCCGTTTCTGCCCCCACTTCCAGGGTGGGAAAACGGCGAACCGCGCACTGACGCACTAACGCACTAACGCACTAACGCACTAACGCACTGCAGTTTGGGCGTGTCCCCCTGAAGGGGGCCGGGCTGCGCGCCCTGTCGGGCGCGCATCCCTTCTATGAGGCCACCGTTGTCAAGCTCCGGGCGATCCGGGCAAATCATCCCCGGGGGCAGACTGCCCAATTCTGCCCTGTGGCCCCCCGTTGCCGCCATACCGGTCGGCCGCTTCCTTGCGCGGTGC